>JAKBMG010000107.1 GCA_021831685.1 Bacteroidota bacterium
TTTTGCTCTGCGGTGTAGTGCTTTCTTTGCTGCATGGATATCTCCTATTTTACATTGTTGTTAATTTAGGAAATTCCATTTCCATCTGAAGCATTACACCATAATGACCCAGGACATTGAATTTCTACAATCCTACCAAGAGATGCCTCATCGGTACGAAAAAACATTGGTAGTGTGTAATGACGTTCTTCAAGTCTTCTGTGATATTGAATACCTAAACTTTCGGGAGTATCATTCATTAGCCAATGAAGAATAGTCGAATCGGTATCATTTTTAATAGCAGCCCTAAAGAGTTCTAGAGATGTTTTTTGAAAAGACCTTACAAAGGAAAATTTCTTATCATTGAGTTGCCAAACTGAAAAAGGAATAACATATGGGTTTACACTTAGTAATTGTGTAAATCCAGTGGAATACTTTGGAGATGAGTCAATTAAATTATCTGCCCATTCGTAATCGTTGATCATTTGATTGTTGTGTGAAAATTATTAGAGGGGGATTCATCAAACGAAAGACCAGGAGGTAGATCCTTTGGCAATTCTATCTTTTCTACTTCGATAGTTCCGGTTGAGTAAACACAATAGTCAGTAGAAAGATAACCACTCGGTCGAAAATTCCCACTTTGTTTGATACCCCCAAATGGTGCCCACGCACTAGCTCCAGTCAATTGCTGATTCCAATTGATAATCCCAGCTTGAATTATTTCATGAAAACGCTCATATAACTTGGGTTCTTCTGTGAAAATACCAGCAGCTAAACCATATTTAGAATTGTTGGCTTCATCAAGAGCTGCATCAAAATCATTTACACGAGTTACTTGAAGAAAAGGACCAATAATCTCCTCATCATCTCTATTTTTAATCATCGTTACATCGATAATCCCAGGGGAGACAAAACAAGGACCAAGAGGTAGAATTGCACTTTTTAATAATGGGTTTGCACCCAGCTTAATCAATTTTTCTTGCTTTTGAATTAATTGATTTACAAAATTAGGATTGCGTAAAGGTCCCATATAAGGTTCCGGTACTTGGCTAGGATATCCAATAAGAATTCTACCAGATATGGCGACAAGTTTTGTTAGAAATCTATCGCCAAAATCATTTGAAGGTAAAATCAATCGTCTTGCTGCTGAACAACGTTGACCAGAAGTAATAAATGCTGATTGTATTGTAGAAAAAACCGCAGCATCAATATCAGTAGCGTCCCATACAATTAGTGGACTATTACCACCCATTTCTAAAGCACAAATTTTATCTACGGTGAGAGAATTTCGAATAGTTTCCCCAACTGTTCTACTTCCCGTAAAGAAAATACCTCTAACAATAGAGTGGTTGCAAAGGTATTTGCCTACTGAAGCATCACCTTGAAGAAGGTTGAGCACACCTTGAGGTAAACCAGCCTTATTCCAACATTCCATGATTTTTTCGCCAACTGCTGGAGAATTTTCACTAGGTTTAAAAATAATAGTGTTGCCAGCCAATAGGGCTGGCATGATATGACCATTTGGCATATGACCAGGAAAATTGTAAGGCCCTATCACAGCAATAACTCCGTGAGGTCTAAAACGAGTTCTGCTTAATCCATTAGGAAGTTGACGTGAAAAATCGGAATTTCTTTCACGGTAAGCTTGCTCTGTAGGCTCAAGTTTTCCAATCATAGCAGAAACTTCAGTTGCAGCTTCCCATAGTGGTTTACCTATTTCATTAGCAATACAATTTGTCAAATTCTTTTTTTCGGATTTTAATACATCAACAAAAGCATGCAGATATGATGATCTTTCAGATAAATCAAGTTTAGCCCATGATGTGAAAGCTGTCTTTGCTGCGAAAATTGCAGCATCGCATTCGTTGGGGGTTGCTATTTTTCCCGTCCATAAAATTTGACCATTTGAGGGATTGAATGATGAGAATTCTTTGCCTCCTCCGAGTTTCCACTCACCAGAAATATAGTGGCCCAGTGACAATTCTTTCATAATTGTTACTCCGAAATAATTATATAGTTTATTTCAAAATTTTAGAAGAGTCTTTTTGCTGTTTCATTTCGTTATTAATATTGACAGAATTAGTAGTGGATGAATTTAATTTATCTTTATTTTGTCCTTTGGAAGTTATTGTAGAATCTATTTTTTTCTCAATGTTTTCATTAGATTGTATAGCGTTACCGGATTTTTGTTTTTCTATTATTTCGGAGGAAATATTTCGTTGATTCCATTCATCGTACACAATAATGGGAAGTCCAGAAGCGAAAAACAATACACCAATTATTGTAAAAATCACACCAAATTTTATTAATTCATGACTACGCATATTATTTTTACACATACCAGTGATTTGCCAACAGTTCATACGTAACATTTCAGCTAAATCTAATTCTAAGATTTTTGAATTATACTCTTCTTTACTAAATCTATTAATACCAACCATTGTACGGAGATTTGCTTGATTACCGACGCCACTATGTATTCGAGGAATTGCGTGTATGAGACAAACTAAAAAACTTATCAACAAGAAAATAAAAGAGAGCGCCAAGAGAATAAATACAAAAACATTAATAATCTTTAATGTTTGGAGGACTAATAGAATACCAGCGATTAAAGCAGTATCAATTGTTACTAAGGCTTGAATCTTACCATCGTTCCAAACATAAGAACGATATTGTTTGTCTATTATATCAAGAGTGAAATCATAGTTTTGTTTAAGATTATAATTGGAATCATTAGTATACAATTGCGATTTTTTATCTAAGCCCGAATCCAATTCACTTTTCAGAGTTCTCATATTTTCAGATATTACACTGTCCTTAAGAGCATTATTATTTTGATCAGAAAGAACTTCTGATTCGATAGACTCAGTTTTTATTCGCGAAACATCACCGTTAACAGGCGATATAGGGGTTAAATCTTGTGTCACTTTAATTTGAAAAGACTTTTTATGTTTATTACTTTTCTTCACGTAGCAAACCTTATTCGATCATATATTGAACAAATTCATAACGGTTATCCCTTAAGAAAGATCATTTACATTTTCTGTTACTTTAATGAAATGCAAAAAATGCTCACATGAAAAGGAACTTGCTATTTATAAAATTTATTTAGTTTCTTATTGCTAGGAGCTAAGAAACGAAAATGTTTTGCATACAACAAATTAAAAAATACTTTACACAATTTAGTTGAAATTAACGAAAGAATAATTTTAACGCAATAATCTATTGCATATTTTGCACTCTAATATTTATTTCACATACATCCATTCTTTATATACATTATTTTAAAACTCATATTCACCATAACGGAGTTATGGGGAATGAGGATATACTTCCAGGGTTTGCCGGAGTTTTGAGCGTTGTATTCCGAAGCGTATATGCAATATGCATTTGCAGCTGTAGCTTTTTCTTGAACTTCGGAATCATCTATATCGCTTTCTTTCTTTATTTCAATCAAATAGATTGAAGCGTCTGTCTCTGCAACAAAATCCGGGCGATATTGTTTTGAGTTATGGCGCCAATAAATCTTGAATTGATTTGGAGCTGGACGCAACCACTTCTTTACTTCTGAATCTTGCTCTAGTATTATTGAAAAATCTTTCTCCGCTTTGGAATCAAACTTATAGAGTGTGTGGCATGCTTTTTTGAACCCGGTGAATACTTTTGTAGGTATTGTCGATGTTGGAACGACTGTCTCTTTGAAATCGCGAATTGAATCTTGTGTAAATTTGGTGTAGTTGTGTTCTTCAATTCTTGTGAATGCTTTTACATCAATAATCGGTTTTTCGAATTCCGGAGTTTCATAATAGAAATGTTCCATTAATTGTTTGAAGATGAAATTTCCGATTTCCCGTTTGTTGTATTGAACCACATTTCTCAAACCGTCTTCATCAAGATATGTTTTGAATTTTTCTACAGCTTGAGCCGCTAGTTTGAATAAGATTTCGGATTGAGAATCGTAATCTATCTCTGAATAGTTTATGAGTTCGTTTACAATCAGATTTTCCGGAGTATCCAGAATTATTTTACCGCCGCCTCTGACAATATCCGTATCGTTTTCTTGTTCACGTAATTTCTTAATAAGAATTTCTTCCGATACCGGCTGATAGTTCAACGCAATTGTATCAAGATCGAATTCTCTGAATCCGGTTTTAATTTCTGTGCTTGGCTGGATTGTGATGCGCGGAATCTCAATTATGTTTTCGGTAAACTCTTGAACAACCGCTTCATATCTTTGTTCAGCTTCTTTGATAAGATCGGTTGCAAACATATTCTGCTGCGGATCGGAATAGATTTTTTCTTTTACCATTTCCAGAGCAATCTTTTGAATGTCCTCTCTTTTAAGATCACCTACATTCTTTACATCCTTTTCTTTGTTGAGTTCCGGAAGAACTTCGTTGATGATTCGAGTAACCTCCAGCGTAATAGTTGCTTTATGTTTTTGTTCCGGTTCTATGATTGTTTCAATTTGCTTTTTCTGTTCTTCATATTTCTGCTGACTTGTTGAAATGGAAACAACAACCTCTTTGGATTGATTTAGCTCTTGTTCGTCTATTACGATAATGTTCTGTTGTTTGATAATAGAATCTGGTTTGTTGGCTTCATCAATTATTTCTTGGAATTTATCGTGAGCAACAATTGTGAGTTTATCAACTTTATCAACGCCGGTTCTGCGGCCATAAGGCAATCTTAAACCTCTTCCGATTGTCTGTTCCCGGAGAGTCGTGGAAGCTGCTGTTCTTAAAGGAATAATTGTATAAAGATTTGTTACGTCCCAACCTTCTTTAAGCATGTTAACATGAATTACAATTTCGATTTTGTTATCGAAGCTTTCGAGCGAAAGAAGTTTGGCAACATTCTCATCCTTTTCTTCTCCGGATTGGTTGGAATGAATCTCCATTACTTTGTCTGCATAGTAACCATTAAAGAATGATCGAGAGATTATTAAATCCTTCAACCGACCGGCGTGATCGGTGTCCTTTGAAACAACAAGCACGAAAGGTTTTACCAAGCGGACTTTAGCATCCAAGGAATATTTATACATCTCTACTTTTGTTGCTTCGTGAATACGAATACCGTCTTCCAATTTAATACGGTCCAATTCTTCCAAAGAATATTGTGAAGGATCGAAATCCCGTCTGGTTGCAACCGCGGGTTCTTTTACAAATCCGTCTTGAATTGCTTTTGCAAGTGAGTATTCCAGAACAACATTTTTGAATTTTATGGTGCGGCCAGCTTTTTCTACTTGCGGCGTTGCTGTTACCTCAAGCCCAAGAATAGGATTTAGTTCGTTAAGAACTTCCATTCCACGATCCGCACGGTAATGATGGGATTCATCCATCAGGAGAACCAGATCATCAAGATTGGATAAGTAATTGAAATATGACTCGCCAAGGTATTCCGATAATCTTTTTATTTTAGGAATATTACCACCGCGAGTCTCTGCATTGATCTTTGAGATGTTGAAAACATTTATATGAACTTCCGATTCGAATAGTTTTGTTTGAGACATTTGTTCGTAAGTATCACCGGTGATGATACGCGGCTGGTTTGTTACAAACTCACCAATTCCTTGAAACACATATTTGGGATTATCTATCCGGCTATCTTGAAAATCGGAAATCAGCTTATTATAAACTGTCAGGTTCGGGGCTAACACGAAAAAGTTTTTGATTCCTTTTTCGAGATATAAGTATGCAATGAAGGCACCCATTAAGCGTGTTTTACCAACACCGGTTGCAAGTGAAAAACAAACGGATGGAAATGTTCTTTCAAAGTCTGTGCAGGTTGGGTGAGTGGATTTTACTTTTTCAAGTTCTGCGGTTAGGAATTGTTGGCGTAGAGATTCTTCATCCGCTACTTCGACTCCGCTCAGTATGACGGATTCAGAATGACCAGGCGCCGTATCATTTGTTTGAGATTCTTCACTTCGTTTCACTCCGTTCAGAATGACACGTTCGGGATTGAATTTCTTCAATGTCAATTTATCTGCGAGATTAGCAAGGATGGTTAAGCTGTCTTCTTGAGGAGGACGAAGACTTAATCTATTACGGATGAGATTTACATTACGATTCATTCTTCACCTCCATTTTCGGAATTAAAAAGATTTGGTTCGTTCTTACCATTTTTCTTTTTCTTTGTTTGAAGTGATGAATTAAATCCTATCGGAATAAAATCAGGTGCATCGGGATCGACTGGTGCATTGATAATGTTAAGCGAATAATCTTCTTTGCCGAATTCACATCTACCAAGTAGCATTTTGGGAATTTTCTTTATCGTGATATTTGAGTAGCGATCTTCACATGCTTTGGAAAATGATTTACAACAGATGAGTAAGCTTTCTCGGTTCTGCATTTCCTCATGAATTCTATCGAGTGTTTCTACTGTAATAAATTGTGTTGTTGTGTAGATAAAATCTTTTTCTGTGGATTGACCTTGTTTCCAATAAATTTGTTCATCGGGCTGGTAGCGGAAACCTTCATGCTTAGCCATTGCGGAAGCGAGCATGTTTCCATTGTATTCGGGATTGATTACCCAATTGCCATATTTATCTTGCTTTAATAAACTTGGAGCGAGATAATAATATTTGAAACCGCCGCCGCCTTTCCATTCAACGGCTTCGGAAATTCCACCTTGATCTGTTCCATCACAAACTTTTTGAAGACGCGGAATACAGTGAGTATGGCAATGTTCGCCAAGTTCAATTCCAATCCATTTACGGTTCATTTTATGTGCAACTGCAGCAGTTGTGCCGGAACCAAGAAAAGAGTCCAAAACGATATCTCCTACCTCAGTAGAAGTTTGAAATACACGATGAATTAAGGCTTCTGGCTTCTTCCCATTGGGAAATTGAACTTGACCTTCTTTAGTTAAATTTTTTGTTTCACTTGCAAAGTTCCAATATGTTCCTTGGAGTTCTTTTTTATATAATACTCCATCAATTTCTTCAGAAACATCACGTAGCCAAGCTAATAATCTAAAGTTATTTCCCTTATAGAATTGCTCATAAATACGGCCTTTATTTCGACCGGTTTTAGGAACATACTCAATTGAAAAAAAATCATGTTCTAGATGAAGTGAATTAATTTTTTCCATTACTCGTGGACGAATTGAACTTTGGGGCATTTGTGTCTGAAATATCTTATCGGAGTATTTACTATAGACGTCTTCTTCACTTAAATTTTCTTCAGTCATTATTTGGTTTATTGATTTTATAACAGAATTATATCTACAGAATATTTTGATTTCGTTACCATCGCCATCAGTTGTTGAGCAAATATATTCTTTATCACCTTCATAGATTAAAACACTAGTGTATTTCCAACTTTTTCCTTCGTCTCTATAGCTTTGAACTACGTCGTTTATTGGTAGATAATCGTAGGCATTTGTAAATGGAATCACTGATAAATAGTTTTTAGAGTAAACATGAATATACTCAATATTCTTCTTTAGTCGTTTGTCTTCGCCACCACCCGAAGCACCTGCCACGTTTTTCATATTGACTGTTATAGTGTTAACGAAATTTTGTCGCCCAAAGATCTCATCCATTATAACTTTTAAATAGGCTTGTTCCTCATCGTCAATTTGGACAAAAATTTTCCCATCATCCCGCAAAAGGGTTTTTAAACTTTCCAACCTTGGTTTCATCAATGAAAGCCAAATGGAGTGTTCCACACCATCATCGTAATATTCAAAAGCATTGCCAGTATTATAAGGCGGGTCTATGTAAATACATTTTATTTTTCCGGCAAAGTCTTGTTCGAGAGCTTTAAGCGCAAGAAGGTTATCACCGTAAATAAGCATGTTCTCGGTGTTCTTATCGCCGTAAGATTTTTCCGGATCCTCGATAAGAATTCGCGGTTCAAGTTTTGGCTGCTGGTCTTTGCCAATCCAGGTTAATTCTAATTTTGGTTTGTGGTTCATAGGTAATTATTTTATTAAAATTTCCGTTTGTTATTTATAGACCTAATAATCGCTCCTCATCGTCAATTTGTTCTCGCTTAATTGTTGTATCCAGATCAATTATGTTTTTCTTTGCCCAATCTCTAACTTGAGTTATAGGGTGTTTAATCAACTGTTCAAATAATTTTTTTAAATCTTCGTAATACGGAACAGTTGAGCCAGTCCAACTAAAACTATGCATATTTGCACCTATCTCTTCAAGGATGCCATTGATATCACCAAAATTATCAATAATAGTTTTCGCGAATGGATGCCAACATAGTGTATTATTTTCCGATCCACTTATTGGCATCAAATAAGCAATTCTTAGAGGTGCTTTTGGTTGATGAAGTTTGCACCAATTGAGAATAACATCATTGTAGTTGCCTCTAAAAAGAGCTCCTTCGGAATCAAAAGTATCAAAATTTCCTTGTCTAGCTCCTAAGATATATTTGATATTCCAATATGGGAATCCGTCTTCAAGAATCGCCGGAGACAATATTTCCCAAAAATCTTCAAAATAGTCTTCCACAAGTATTCGAGAGATTTCAGCTATATAAATATCTGTAAAAGGAATTCTTTTTTGATGAAGCGACTCATAAATGTGGTTAGAGATGACACAAGCAAATTGTTTTTCGTTTTTTTGCTTCAAGATATCTTGGACCAATTGAGAGTATGAGTAATCATCTATAGAGTTTACCCGAATCTCATTAGTCATATAATTGAATCCACTAATTATCTCTTTGATATAGTCTTTAATTATCTCGAATCTTTTTGGATCTCTATGACAATAAAAAGAGATAATTTCAATTGTGATCCATTTGCCTTCGTTACCATAGCTATAGATTTTTGAGCAGATTTCCTTCAAGTCATCAACAGAAATAGTATTTAAGTAATTGCTATAACTTAGAATGAGTAGTTCATTTATTTGAAGAATACCATCATCGATTAAATTAAATAACTCAAGGATGTCTTCCTTACGATTTAGATAAAACCTTGCTAAGAAAACTGCATTTCGAGCTATTTCGGGAGTATGAATTATTCTTTTAATTATTTTTCTTTGTTCTTCTTCAGTAAAATTTTGAAGGTAGCCGCTCAAAAACTCGGGACTTTGTTCCTCTTTTTTTATTTCCTTTAGTTTTTCAAGTATTACAGTTAAGAATGCATTTTTATCAGTTATTAATTCACCAATAGTTTTCCCAAAAACAAATCCTTTACGTTGTTCACCTTTCAGTAAAAGAATTAATAAAGGTTTTAAATCAATTCCTCGGGTAATAATATCTTTTGCAAATTCAATCGCTCGGGTCTCGGATTTATCAGCATAGTGACCTTCACTATTTTTTTCATTATCCCAGTCCGGTTTAGACACAAGAGCCAATATTTTATCATCAATATCCGATGGAGATAAATATTCAATGAGTTCATTAATTTTATTCACATCTGAAGGTAAAAGCTTCTCATAGTGAAGAGTAATTCTTAAACTATGTAATGCATTTATCAACGTTGAATTGCTTATGGATTTTAATTTTGTTATTACGTTGACAACAATTTCAAGACCACCAGAATTAATAACTGACTGAAGTTACGCAAAGTAAAAAAACATAAGCAAAATAAGGGGTTATATTAGTGTATCATGAAAAAACTAATATATCAAACCGCCTTATTCGCTTATGTGAATACAATCTGTTTTAGAAATCTTA
>JAKBMG010000196.1 GCA_021831685.1 Bacteroidota bacterium
CATAATTTCTTACGCTATACAGTTCGTCTGCAACATTATTAAATTCTAAAAAGCGCCAATCTACGTTTGGTTCAATGTGCGTACTTTTATTGCGAGAGACACCTTCTTGCGGTTGACTAAGCCATGCTATTGGATAATTAAACCTGCATGCCAGTAATACTTTTGGTTTAAGATTAAATACAGGTTCTGTATAACGCACTATTGGGGTTTTACCATCTACTGTATCCCTCAAGCCATCCCAGTCACTGCCATTAATGCAGACAGATGCCCATGTTATCATTTGTTCGACACCTTGACCATAAGGCATTTCTTTATACACCGGTTCATAATAACCGTAACCTTTTAAAGGATCTTGCGTGTTTTCAACAAATAACCAATATGGAATATTCCCGGGAATTTTATGGATATTATTGTTATCAAGTTGCGTTATAGCCGGTTGCGAAAGTAAATATCCGTTGCTATATCGAATATTAAATCTACTATCTTGTATAGGTATTCCACTTGTTATCCATTGATTTAATAGAGACCAATCAGCAAAAATTTCAATAAAAGGTTTATCCTTATTAGCTGTACCATCATCTAATTTATACCATTTAGCCGGATATTGCTGGTATAGAGCATACATATCATCTAACATTAAGGTTAAATTACCATAATTTGTTCCGGTTAATCTTATAACAGGATATGCAGAAGGAGCTTCAAACTCAGTTATTTCGGGTAAATTTTTTAATATCAATTCAAATGCTTGATTTATACCGTTGAAATAGTAGGGTGCACCCCGCCCTGATGGACCTGAATTGGTAAGATCACATGCAATAACATTACAACCTAAAGCCTTAATCCAGTAAGCATGCTGCTTAATTACTGCTGGGTCTTGACTTTGATATGTGCCCAAAAGGGATGTCGTTGTTCTCCACGGGCCATTACCCCCCGTACCATCCCATCCAGCTTTCAAAAAGCTTATCGTGGCCCTTGACGTTATAGATTTTGTTATCGTAAAATTTTTAGAACGTAGCACACCTATTGCCGATTCTCCAGCGCCGCTCCAGGAATCTGCCCAATATTTACCCTGCTGTCCCGACATTGACCCATGAACAGTGGAATTCGGGGTAGTTCCAAAGGCATTTCCACTTATTACTTGCCAATCAGGGGCATAACTACCTGATTCAAAATCAAGAGTGTCTCCAGTCTCTCCACCCAATATAAAATCATCTGCAGCAAGCCAGGCATATCCGCTTCCTGAATTATTATCAACTATTTCGATATATACCTCCGTACCAATATATTGTGACACATCCCAAATCTGCAAGCTGAAACTATCACTCTCCGGCGGACGCGCTGAATCCAATATCGCCCCGTCCGATGCACGCTTTAAGTAGTAATAATTATTGGTAAGTAATCCTCCTGCAACCGGATCGTTGGGGTAGCCCGGATTTAATGGCCACCAACCATTGTCAGGACGTGTATTTATTGATGTTCCGTTATCACAGTCATACCACATAATTATATCCGTAGTGGAATCATTAGAGCCTGACATCGTTTTATCGATTGACTCAACGGATTTATCATACCCTGCCATATATTCTTTAGCTTTTTGTTTTGTTAACTCAAACTCTTGCCCCCCTAAAAGAGTACTTTGGGCGTTTAGCAACACTATTAGCAAAAAAGTCCAAATAATTAAGCTTTTTTTTACCATGGTTAGTAACTCCTTTTAAAATTGATTCGTTTTTTTGAATAAGGAAAGACTTATTTGTAAAGTTCTATTTCAACTTCGTGTTTACCCGTCTTATTAGTAAGCTTGTAAACACCCGGATCAGGTGTAATTCTATTACCATCAATAATAACTTCTTTTATGTGCTTTCCTTTGCCGGTCCATTTGAAGTTATAGATTGCTTTATGCAACCGAAAATTCTTTAGCTCTGTTAAGGGTACACCACCAATCTTTTCCGGTGCTGATATCTTTATTCCGTCTTTACTCTTTTCTAAACCATAAACTCCACAGATAAGCATGTGGAAGAAATTGCCGTTATCCCAGGTTCTACCTGCTCCGCCGGTCAGGTAACCAAGTATCCCCATACCTTCCGGAAAAGGAATCCCACCCGCATCATGTGCATGCTTCATAAGCATATGAAATATTCTCGAACGGTTTGTATCGTGCTCCTTCTTGCCTCTCAAGTAAACATCCAGAAATCCCAACCATGTTACACTCGAGCAATTCGCCACGCTTTGGTCATTATGCCCGCCGGCAGGAGCGCAATATTCCGGACCGTAAGGCAAATCGTAATATTTCTTAAAACCGGCATCTAGTTTCGCAAAAATCGCTTTGTCTTGCTTGCTGCTCGTCATCCCGCACCACATAGGTACAAGATTTTCGTAAGGTATGAACTCATTAACTATCTCAGCCTTGCCATTAGAAAACTTTCGCATGTCTACATAATAACCACCAGTAGAATCTTCCTTCCACAATCCACCATCCTCAACGCTTTTGTTCATCGTCTCCTTGACTTTCACGGCCAATTCTTCAAGACTATCCGCATATGTATTTTTACCCAGCATTCTTGCAAGCTTCGCTACATCACTATAAGCCATGCTAGTCTTTGCACACATAAGGGGATCTTCGGAGTTTACAACCCATTGGTAATCATAGCTGCCTTGAAGCGCGTCAGGCAGGGCATCGCCGTTCGTATCCAACAGCTCGAGTGTCTTTGTAACATATACAATGTCACTCCAGATTGATTTAATAAACTTCCGGTCACCGCTGAGTTTCCAATAATTATATGATAGCAAGAGAAAATCAGCCTGAGATTCAGAACACCAAGGGAAAAAGTCCATCGCAATATTAAGACCCGTGGTATATGCTTGAGGGATGTAAAACCGCTTGTCGTCTAATGGCCACATCTTGCTTTGTCCCAGAGCCTGGTTCCTGTTTTTAGCCATTATCAGAAGACGAAGTGATGATTTCATCATCTGAAGCACATGATCATCTCCAGCCTGCGCCCAGCCCAGAAATCCCCAGTAAAGATCACGCGTCCAAACGCTGTATGAAGTTCGGCCTGCACCTACGAAGACATTATTATCTGTACTCTGAATAGTCAAGGTCGTAAACTTCTGACCGTTTACATTTACGTTGACAATGTTATCCGTATAACCATCTGAAAACGCTGAATCAATCAAACCAATATCGTTACTTCTTATATGTTTAATCTCGTGCTTGCTACCTGGGGCAGGTACACTGCCTCCACCTGATATTTTTCTATTTATACCCCGCGAATAAAGATTCACTGTTCCGATACAACACACCAATAGGATTATTAATAATTCTAAAAGTGCTTTAGTTTTTAATAACATTACTAACCTCTTCACATTTTATTAAAGATTAAAATTTTTCTGCAAACAAGATAGCCGCTTCTAAATTGATTGCGCTTTCCCAGGGTCTGTAACGTGTACCATACTTACCATCTTTATAATACTCAAACTAATCAAGTGTCAACCAGGATTGTTAATCTGATTTATAAAGTTGTGGTTCGTTTTTTAGACGAACCACCGTTAATAACAATTAGAATTAAGCGGACAGTATATGGTATCCCGCTTTATCATAATAAAAGTATTTTTGTTATTAAGTTTTACTTTAAGAGTACCATCTTTTTCGTTAAAGAAAAATCACCGGATTGGATTCTGTACATATAAACTCCAGATGCTAATTTGGAAGCATCAAAATTTACAGTATAGTTGCCGGGCTTTTGTTCCTGGTTAACTAAAGCAGCAACTTCTTGTCCTAATAAATTGTATACTTTAAGAGTAACAATACCGCTTTTGGGAATACTGTATTTTATCTCTGTTGTCGGGTTAAATGGATTAGGATAATTTTGCGACAATTCGAAATTATGCGGTACACCTGAATCTACTGTTTTAACACTTGTTACAGAACTCGCCACCTCAAAAGCATCTATATCTATAAATTGTGCGGTAGCATTTGGATTTGACAAGCCTAGACATACAATCTTTATCGTATGCTGTCCCTTAGATAATCCTTTATTTTCATACACAACTTGATGGACCTGGGCAGGTGAACTGTAAAGATCAACCGTTGTCTGATATACACCGTCTATATAGACCTTTGCTTGTCCATGATCTGAATTCATTGCTGCTATCCACTTTATGCCTACGCCTGTAAACGTATACTGAGCTGCATCACCCGCATTCGCTGTGTAGTGAGCGGTACCGTCGTAATAATCTGACCCCCATAATCCGATTTGCCAGCTTCCCGTATATATTATACTTTTGTCCGTATCATCTATTGTGGTCCATGTAAAATTTGTATCAGAAGTTATATACATCGGGCTAGCATTTTCTTCTAAAATATGGTTCATTATTTCGGCTTTATTAGCTTGCCATGTTGCTTTTGCTGCCGGGAACCAGTTCAAATCGCCAAGAGGTAAACCTTCTATAGATGCTGTTAACATTGTGCTATTTTTATAGCTGGCATTAAGGCGCGGCCACACAACGGGATTACCGTAGTTGTAAACTGTATCCGGATTCCAAAACCAATTTCCTGCTTGGTTTGGCTGCGGGTTAACGTTATTAGCAGAAAAACCCCAAGTATTCAACTCAGCAGCAGGTAAAGTCCATGAGACCAATGAGTCTTGAATTGCATAAAATTTTGCATTTGTCCATTGAGGATCGGTGTTAGGAGGGTTTGTCCCTATAAAATTGTCTAAATAGTTGCCCTCAAAAAAATTCGGAAAGGCTGCACTATTAGCCATACGGGCTTCTCGATTCACGCCTGCAGAGTCAGGCGGATACATAAGATGCATAATATAAGCATTATCAAGCGGAGTTACTCCATCATTATTTTTAGTATGTGTTGCAGCCCAAGAGGTAGTGTATGCCTGGATTCTTGGATCTGTATAAAAGGAATTATATTCAACAAATAACTTTCTTTGTGAAAGCAAAACTCCATTTGTAGAATCATAAGAAGCAGTATCTTGATTTACTAACGCCAACTTACTTTGGGATCCCGTCGTATCGCCATCAGGAAAGAAAACGTTCCAATGTCGGTTCCAGGGTTGGGTCATAAAATCAAAGAAAAGATTATTTGTAACAAAATAACTATTCATGTGCCATGCCCAAAATAACTGACTCTTTTGGAAAACAAACGAATTGTGATTTATCCAGACAAAATTATTCGAATCAGCACCACTAACAGCAGCTAAACTGCCCATGCCGGTTCCCCCACACATAAATGTATTGTTTTCTACATACAAAGTATCAAATCCACCGTTCGGAGCGCCACCATTTATTGTCCAAAACCAACCATCATTTGCACCGCTCAAATTGCCCCTGCGGAGGAATAAGCTATTGGTCATGAATAATTTTGGACGTGGAGTATTACCAAAAACGATACAGTACGCAGTACCTACTGGATCACAAGTAACACTGTCAAGCACAACTTTTATAGGAGTCGTACTTGCACTAGTAAACACTCCCATTCCAATACTGTTGTTTGCGTCTGCATTAACAAGAAATACATTTGTTAAAGTGAGATCACCTATCATATTGAACATATACCCTAAAACCGTACCATCCGCATTAGTAGCTGTCTGTATCTCAGCCGGCATTTGACCTGCGGCTGGTGTCGTTCCAACAATTGTTAGAGGAAAACCACTATTTTCAATTATTCCATTAAGACCATACCATCCACCAGCTTGAAGTCTATAGATTACATTCCCCTGGTTTGCAGTAATAGCGGCATTTAGTGTCCCATAGCCCGGAGCAACATCTAAATAAGTTTGTGCAAATAATGTAGCGTTAAAAAGAAGAAACACCAGAAAAATTGTTAATTTTTTCATATTATCTCCTAGTATAATTAATTAAAATTAATTTTGGGAAAGTTATATTTAATTCTTGTAATGAATTAAATAATGTTAATTTATTGTCGGAAATTATTATTCTTTTTACCTCCTTTCTTGAAATGATTATTAAGAATGATTTAAAAAATGATTAGTCCTTTTTATCTCCTTTCTTTTAGAGGACTATTAATTTTGTTATTATTAAATTATTGGCTTTTGTAATTTTTATAATCTATATCTAATACCAAGGTCCATAGTCCATCCATAATTTTCTAAGTATGTGGGCCTGGGATCTGCTAAATTATTTTGGTACTCAATAGGGTCATTAATGTTAGCGAAATTAAATAACACTTCCAGTCCTTCTATTGGAAGCTTTTGAGCAACCTGCAAATCCCATCTTGTAAATTTTGATTTATGCACTTCAAATTCTACAAGATTTGGTTCGCTTGTAATTATTTCACCGGTATATTGGTAGGATAACCATAAGTTAAATCCCTTATAATTATATCCGAAAGAAAAGTTTGCAATACTTTTTGGTTGATTTAACATCGGGCCTGAATAAACAGAGTCTACTGTAACTAACTTAGTAATCGGTCTTCCTCTACTATCGGTGCCTACGGTGACTAATTGAGTTTTTGAATATTCATATTTGGTTCCGGAATTAATTAAAGTGAAATTTGCATCTAAAGAAATATAATTGAAAGGCTCCGGCAAAAACCATAAGTTAGTTTGCATTTCAAATTCTAAACCCTTTAAGTATACAGGGAAACTATGATTTTGAGGCACAGTTATTAAAACTGTGGAGTTATCAGAAAAATATTGACTAATATCATTTCCAAAAGGCCAGGGTTGACCAGGTGTTCTATATAGAGAAGGCGTCCAGATCATATCCTTTACTTTTTTATAAAAACCGCTTACAGATACTAATCCAATTCTATTCCCAAATAAAGCAACCTGAAGATCGTAGTTTGTCCAAAATTCCGGTTTCAAATCCGGATTCCCTGAATTATAAGATTGAGCGCCCATACCTCTATTAAGGTAGACATTTGGTATCAGCAGATTATAATCCGGTCTATTCAATGTTTGAGTAAAAGAAAAAAGAGCTTGTATCCAATCTGCAGGTTTAAATTTGAAATGAATCATAGGCAGCCAGTATTCGTCGTTATGTGTTGAATCTGTTGCATATCCGGCAGCATGGTTAGGATCGTAGTAAGAGAGTGATTCTATCCACCAGCCATTTAAATTATCCCTGACTTTTTCATATCTTACACCCGGTATAAACACAAACATATCTCCCAAATTCAGTTCGCCCATTATATAACCGGCGTAATAATATTCATTCATCTTATGCGTATTCAACTTTATTGAATTCCAATCCGGGTTCAATCCAATTTTACCATTTGAAAATGCAGGAGGCATGTCTTTTGGATCAACATACATATAATAATTAGAATAACTGTTCCACCAATCAAATAATTGGTTTAACCGGCTCATGTTAGGATACCAACCAAAATTGTACTGACCTTTTAAAAAGTTATTAACCGTATAGTCATTAAGACCAAACATTGATAAATTATGTGTTGATGTTTCGCCTGCCCAGGGAAGATACTTTGTTGCATAGTCTCCCCAGTTAGGAATCAAAATAATAGGGTTTTGACCGCCTCCTCTTGAATCATAGTTCCTATCTCTTGAAGTTTCTTTATATTTGGCGCCGAATTTAATATAAGCGGAGATGTAATTTCCTATATTAAAAGGTATTTTACAGTTAATGTATGCATCTATATCTTTTTCAATCTGATCGTCTGCTGCACGAGTCATCTGATATAATTGAAAATTATTTAATGTCGCTGTCGAAAG
This sequence comes from Bacteroidota bacterium, assembly GCA_021831685.1. Lineage (GTDB taxonomy): Bacteria > Bacteroidota > Ignavibacteria > Ignavibacteriales > Ignavibacteriaceae > FEN-1297. The sequence continues at coordinate 7,707 of JAKBMG010000196.1, forward strand.
TGTATCGGTTGCCAAGGCAAGTATTTGGTTTAATGGTAAACTTTGCGTCGCATTATCGCCATATTTTTTCAACCCAAACCCCATGTATGAAAACATCCAACTCCTTGAATCCGGCGTATAGTCATGTGATTGTGTGAATGCAAATCCCTCATCCAATTCAAATAAATGGAATTCGTGTTCGGCTTTAAATGAACCGACATACAATTCTGAATAATTATTAGGAACATCATTAATATTGTAGTTAACATTTCCGCCAATAATATCGTAGGACTTTGAAACTCCCGTATAATTTTGATTATTATGAGAATAAAAGTTAGAGAAAAAAAGTTTGGTTTCAGAAGATAGTTTGTAATCAAATACTAAAGTACCAGCTCCTTTACCATTTATTCTCTTTAGATCATTCAGATCAATTGCAGCGACATATAAAGGCGCTAATTGACCGGGAGCCGGGACGGTTTTCGTTTCATAACCGGCGCTTAAACTTTGATCACTTCTATTAACACTCTCTAAATCTAAACTTAATATTACACCCAAATTGTCATTAAAAAATCTATTGCTGATATCGCCAACAAGTTTGTAGTTTTTCCAGTAGTCATTTAGATGGTTGTAACCTCCTTGAGCCATAAGACTGTATTTAAATCCGCTAGGAGCCTCACTTAGTTTCAGATTAATAGTACCGGCAACAGAGTTACCTTCCATATCCGGAGTAATTGATTTAAATACCTCAACTCCTTGAAGTGCATATTGAGAAATACCGGATATATTGGTAGAAGGCAATGGAATGCCATCTAATAAGACCTGACTATATTTCGGATCTAATCCACGTATTACAATACCGGTGCCTTCCCCGCCTGACCTTATTAGTGAAATACCTGGAAGACGGCCAATAGCTTCAGCCGCATTTGCATCAGGATTTTCCTGCAAACGGTCAGCGGATACCACATTCTTAATAACATCAGAGTTAATTTGTTCATTAATGGCATTTTGTTGTCCAACTCTTTGCGCAGTTACGACCACTTCTTTCCCTTTAACGAAAGTAATTTCCAGAACAACATTTAGTTCTGTAGTCTTATCAGGTTCAACAACAATATTAACCGTTTTTGTTTGATACCCGATGTAAGAAATTTTAATTTGTTGTTTACCAGTAGTAACATTTCGAATGATATAATTACCATCCGCATCAGTTGATGCCCCGTTACTCGTGCCTACAATCATAACTGTAGCGTAGGGAAGCCCCTTTTTAGTATCAGATCCAATAACGCTCCCTCTTACAGTCCCCTTTGATGTACTTTGGGAGTAAAGATTCCCGAAACCTATAAAGCAAAAGAATAAAAACACTAAATAGCTAAAGAGTATTTTTGTTTTCATTTCAATCCTCTGTATTAGTTAAAATTAAAAGATTATAATTATTTTAAGAATGCAATTGGGAAAATGTTAATAAAGTGAAAAATTTTTAAGGTGAGATTTTCATGAACAAATCATTCCGAAATGATAAATTTTCTATCGGTTCAAGGCTTCAGAATCTATAATTATATCATTAAATTTATCGTGAGTTCCTTGTTGTTCAATTATCCTAATCAGCAAGTCAACAGAATCCTTTAGATATTCTTTCGGATATTCTTCTCTAAATATTTCATCAAGCGATTTTTTTAATAATGTACGATGAGTATTGCGGCCAACCGGTGTATCCTTCGATCCATCCGGAATCCAGATATTGTTGACCGTAGGGGTGCCTAACTGCTTGCCCATTTCTGCACCAATTCTTCTTGTTCGCTTCACATGCTCAATCCAAAAATTTCTGATCACTTCGTCTTTACTTGATAGAGTATAACCATCATCTGCATAAGGATGAGAAAAACATGTTGGATTAAAATCTATACCTATT
>JAKBMG010000073.1 GCA_021831685.1 Bacteroidota bacterium
TGGATAGCAGGAAGATGGAGCACTAGCTCCTGGCCTAATCCATATGCACCATTTTCATTTGTGGATGAGTATAACTGGGAAAAGAGTCGCGATATAGAACCGGTAAAATCATGGGGAGACAATGGAGATGATTATTACATACAGTTAGTAAGTAACGTACGTAAGTTTAAGGGGATGCAGGCACAAGAACCAGCCTCGGCTGCACAGACTATAAGTATGGGAAATTTGAATGAATGGACAAATGTAAAACCTGAATACTTAGATTATAGGGGTGACACGATGTGGCGTAACTCGGCGGGGCAAGGCGATAGTCTTGTCTACACAGACAGTACGGGTCGTAATGATATAATATTGTCAAAGGTAGCCCGGGATACGAACTACATATATTTTTATGTAGAGACAGCCGATACGCTAACACCGAAGACAGATCCAAAGTGGATGCGATTGTGGATAGATATAGATCGTAATAAAGCAACGGGATGGGAAGGTTATGATTATGTAATCAACCGGATAAACCCTGGAGATTCGGCGGTAGTAGAGAGAAGTGTAAACAATTCATGGGGATGGGCAAAGGTAGGCTCAGCTGCTTATGCGATAGACGGAAATGTATTGGAGTTAAAAGTAAATCGCTCGTTATTCAATGTAGAGGGAAAGAAATTGAATTTTGAGTTTAAGTGGAGCGATAACAGTGAGACTGATGGAAATATCATGGACTTCTATGTACATGGAGATGCTGCGCCTGACGGCAGGTTCAATTATGTCTACACAACTAAATAGTATTACTGGTGCACAAATTATTGATTGGAGCAAATACATACCTTATACGAGTCGAAATGGATTAACAGACTCCTGAAAAATTTAAGTGCGTTACATAAAGAGATCTGTTTGTAAGTATAACCTATTTCTAAAATTAAAAATTGAATTTTTATGTGTAAAAAAATAGTCTATAGCTTTGTTATCCATAATGGGCTAAACAAAAATTATTGGATAAAATATTTATCTATTGTTATTTTAGCTTTTTTTCCCTTGAGCAATTCCCAAGCACAACAAAATCGTATATTAAAAAAAAACCCGACAGTATTTAAATATCGGATAGCTATTATCGGAAATCCATCAGATCCCGATACGAGATATGATGATATACAACTTCAAAAACTTAAGGAAGAGGGGTTTAATACAATACAATTGAACATTGCTTGGGGTAGCAGACCAGCTGATGATCCTTTAAATCTTGAAGATATTCTAGCTTATAAAGGAGAAACTCCGTCCACTAAAGTGAGAGAGCGTTTTAACGAGATAAAAAGACGAGCCAAAAAGGCAAAAGAATATGGTTTTCGCACATTATTTCAATTTGGCGCTCCATTAATTAGAGATTTATACAAAACTATTGGCGATCCAAAAGAAATTGATAGCGCGACCTGTGCTAACGACATACAGGATTCAGTTATAATTAAACGATACCAATATCTGCTTTCACAACTATCTAAGAAAATTCCTGAAATTGATGATATTATGATATATACGTTTGATCAGGAGGCATGGTTAGGAAATGAATTTGGCAATTGTATTTTAGATAAAGGTATTCCGTTAGATGAAAGAATACCTCCTTTCTTAAAAGCGCTCTGTACTACTTGGAGTGAATATCATCCTAAAGGTATGATGTGGTGGGAGCCATGGGAGCTTTCAGGAGGAGAACTTTACGCTACGATTGACAAACTTCCCCAGAAAAATTTTGGTCTAATATTGCATAGTAATGTTGCTGAGGTGCAGGCTGCCCGGCCAGTAGATCCTTGGTTCAGAAATGTTGTGGCTTTAGCTGCTCAAAGAGAGATTCCCGTAATAGGGGAAATTTTTATGAGTAGTTCTACTGAAGAAGTTGATCCTTTAATTAATGTTGTCACTCCAGGCTTGGCTTACCGTCAATTAGCTGCTCTTAAATCGGTAAAAAACCTTTATGGTGTAAAGGAATACTATGGAATATTACCTGATCGTAATGATCCAAATCTTGAAATGACCGCATTGTTTTTTAAAAATCCAAATATTGATTTGGATTTAGCTTTGGAAATTCTCTCCAAGAAATATGGAAAAGCGAAAAAAGATATTCTCAATGGATGGAAGGAATCTACCTTAGGTTATAGCTTAGCTCCATGGGACGCAACCTGGTTATACAGACTTATTTGTCAAGATAACAATCAAAGATACCATAACTGGAAAGCTTTCAAAATTATCGGACAAGTTGCTCATTCTCCGGATTGGGAGTCGACCAGAAGGTCGATTTTTATGTTTACGAAAAATGAACCTTTAGATCCCTGGGCTATAGAAGATGTCGGCCTTAGATTCGGTATTGCTGCTGACCATCTTGAAAAGAGTTTGCTCTATTACAAATCTAGTTTAGCTTTACTTCCTGATACTTCTTATAAAAAAGATGTAGAGTCCTGGATAAAAGATATTCTTTTATTAAAAACATTGTTCCGTGACCATAGTTTACATGCGATGGAAACATTGGCGGCATACAATATCAGGAGGACTTTTGAAGCAAATGAAAGGGTGCCTGAAGAGTTTTATAAGAGGCTAAGAGATCTGCTAATAAAAGACGTAGAAAATCAAGAGGGGTATAAAATGCCTCACAAAGATTCAATTTCTGCCGCAGAGGAACTTAAAGAATTTGATCAGAATTCTGAACAATGGGTAAGGAATAATTTAGTGTATCGAACTACCAATTAAAGTATCGTAATGCCATTTTGTTATAAGGAAAAATGTTCATTTAGTGTTTTCTATAGCTGTACTTTAGATATAATATTATAAAAAACAACAATTATTTAGAAATGAGGCATTGATGAAATTAATTAAACGATTATTAATATTCATTTTTTTAATAATGTTATCAAACTTGCAAGCACAGAATTCAAAACAAACCGTAGCGTTTGGTAATGAATGGGTGGCTACTGATGCCTTAGGACGTAGTTTACCCACTTACCAAGAAGTTGGACCGATGAAACCTGATAAATATGTTGGTGTCTTTTATTTCTTATGGCAATGGCAAGTTGACACAATACGCGATGTTTCAAAAATTCTTACAGCTAATCCGACAAACCCTGTCTGGGAGAACACAAAAACTTATTATTGGGGAGAACCGGAAGCGGGATATTACTGCTCGGATGATCCATGGGTGATAAGAAGAAATATAATGATGCTAGCTGATGCTGGCGTTGATTTTGTCTTCATGGATTATACTAACGACTACAGGTTTACTGAATATGATACAACCCTTGAGACATATTGCAAAATATCGGAGGAATTGAAAAGCCAGGGAATAGATGTCCCAAAGATTTGTTTTTTTTTCAAGTATAATCCCAAATCAAAGATTGAAAATATATATAACAATTTTTACAAACAAAAAAAATATTCTAATCTTTGGTTTTATTGGGAGAGGAAACCTTTGATTTTAGCCCCCTCAGATACTTCACTACCGGCTGAAATTCGAAAATTTTTCACATGGCGTGAAATGTGGGATTTCTCCGGCAAGCAAAATCAATGGTGGAAATACACAGATTATTATCCCCAAATGCCATTTTACCATAACGGGAAGCTTGAGCAAATTTGTGTCTGTAAAGCTATCGGCGCACCTGTGCAAACATTAGAAGAGGTCACTAACAGAGGCGCTAGTTTCCATAATGGAAAACCACCTGCTTACAATCAATATTGGGTAAGCAATGAGACCCCTAAGGGTTTGTATTTCGAAGATCAATGGACAAATGCGATCAAAGTAAATCCTCCAATTATTACGGTAACGGGATGGAATGAATGGATTGCCGGAGCATGGGATGCTAATTATCGCGACCCTGCAGAGATGTTGGGGAAATTCACTTTTATGGGAAAACTTTTGACAAAAGAACACCCTTTCTACTTTGTGGATGAATTCAATATGGAATTCAACCGGGATATTGAACCGATGAAAGGCGGTTATACCGACGACTATTACTATCAGTTGGTAAGTAATATTCGGAAATATAAAGGCTTGAACCCGCCAATGGCAGCAACGCCCCCCAAAACAATTGCAATGGATAGTGATTTTAGTGAATGGTCGTCAGTGGAACCGATCTTCCGGGATGCAGCGGGAGATGTGGCTCATCGTTACTTTAGAAATGTAGCTGATAGTTCTATTTATGTAAACACAACAGGCCGCAACGATATAATCGAATCTCGTGTAACTTATGATTCTAATAACGTATATTTTTATGTTAAAACAGAAAATGCATTGACAACTTATACAGATAAAAATTGGATGCTGTTGTTTATCGATGCTGATACTAACAAGGCAACAGGTTGGGAGGGTTACGATTATGTAGTAAATCTAAACGTTAAATCTGATTCAGTGACAACATTAGATGCATGGCATGGTCAGGATTCCACATGGAATGAAGTAACGGATTTGAAATACAGATATACCGGAAATCAAATGGAAATTCAGGTGCCTCGAACCTTAATTAATCAAACGGGAAAGGATATTTCATTTTACTTTCATTGGGCAGATAATATTCAGAAGTTAAATGATATAACAGAATTTTTTATAAATGGAGATTCGGCACCAGACCGTCGTTACAATTATTATTTTACCACTAAAGAATGACAACGTTATCTTGAAAATTTTTAACTTTGCGGTCGAAGAAATTGCAACTTAACTTTCAATTATGTTCCGGTTTATAAAAAGTAAATATAATATAGCACTCGGTGTTTATTTTAATAAGTTAAGCGCTGACAGTTTAACATGGCTAAAAAAATAATGAAAAGAAATTATCGGATCAAAACTGGTCTGTCGCTTTCGTGGCTAATTATTATACTATTATTTTCACTTAATATATTCGGTCAAGAATTGCAAAAAATTAACCCATATTTTTTAAGTAACAAATGGAATGCACAATGGATTACCTATCCTGAAGGATCTCTGAAAGATTATGGAGTGTTTCATTTCAGAAAAACATTCAATCTTCAAGAAAAGCCTGAAGAATTTATAGTGCATGTTTCCGGCGACAACCGTTACAGTTTGTTTGTTAATGGTAAGGAAGTATGTAATGGGCCCGCTAGAGGCGATCTTTTACACTGGCGTTTTGAGACCATTGATATAGCTAAGTATTTACTAAAAGGTAAGAATGTTTTGGCTGCTGTTGTTTGGAATTTTGGAGATTTTATCCCATTAGCACAGATTACTAATAAAACGGCTTTTATTATGCAGGGAGATACAAAACAGGAAGAGGTGATTAATACGGGAGATAGCTGGAAAGTATATAGGGATGAAGCTTATATCCCTCCTGTTAAAAAGTCTTTCCGCACCGTTGTAGGACCAGGAGATGATGTGGATGGGTCCAAATATCCTTGGGGATGGGAATTGCCCGGTTTTGATGATATTGGTTGGAAGTCGCCTAAATTAGTGGGTCAGGGAGTTCCTTATGGAAAGTCTGAAGGTTGGGACTGGATGCTGGTCCCTCGAACAATTCCTTTCATGGAGCACAAATTTCAACGAATCAATAAAGTAGTAAGAGCTAAAAATATTACTGTTGGCAAAGATTTTCTGGAAGGAAAATCACCCTTGCTTATTCCTGCCAATAGAAAAGTTAAAATTTTATTAGATCAAACTTACCTTACTACAGCGTATCCTGAGTTAATAGTAAGTGGGGGCAAAAGTTCTACGATAGAAATTAGCTATGCCGAGGCGCTTATTGACGATAAGGGAGAAAAAGGTAACCGCAACGATACAAAAGGAAAAAGGATGGATTGTGATTACCCGGATATATTTAAACCGGACGGCGGGAAAAACAGGCATTTCCAACCCCTATGGTTCAGGACTTACAGGTACGTCGAACTAACCATTGAAACAAAAGAATATCCTTTAATCATCAAAGATTTTTATGGTTATTTTACAGCTTATCCTTTTAAGGAACGGGCTTATTTTAAGAGTGATGACTCTACTTTAAAATCTATATGGAATGTGGCATGGCGAACTGCACGTTTATGCGCCGGAGAAACCTATTACGACTGTCCCTATTATGAACAAATGCAGTACATAGGAGACACTCGCATAGAGGCGTTGATCTCACTATACGTTGCAGGAGATGATCGCCTAATGAAAAATGCAATAGAACAAATTTACGATTCACAACTGCCCATAGGGCTTACCCAAAGCCGTTACCCATCGTCTCAACCTCAAATTATTCCACCATTTTCTCTATACTGGATAGACATGGTACATGATTTCTGGATGTTAAGAGATGATCCAGAGTTTGTTAAAAGATACTTGAATGGCATTCAGAATGTTTTGCACTGGTATAAGCGGCAGATTGCAACTAATGGTATGCTCGGGCCTATGGATTGGTGGAACTTTGTAGATTGGTCTTTTGGTCCCTGGAATTCCGAAAAACCAATTGGCGGAGCACCGGCGGGGGTCATGAATAGTAATTCTTCTAACATAACCTTGCAGTATGTATATGCCCTGCAAATGGCGGCAGACATGTTTAAAGCTTTTGGATACCAGCATCGGGCACAGGAATACCGTCAGTTTTCACAATCCCTTATAAAAAAGACATATAAGCTTTGCTGGAGTGAAAAAAGAGGTTTGATTGCCGATACGCCGGAAAAAACTTCATTTAGTCAGCATGCAAATATAATGGCAATACTCGTAGGAATGTTTGATAAAGATACAGCAGACTCTGTAATGCAAAGAGTGCTTAGTCAAAAAGACCTGGCGCAATGTACTTATTACTATCGGTTTTATTTAAACAGAGCGCTTGGGAAAGCAGGGATGGCTGATCAATATCTTTCAACTTTAAAACCATGGAAAGAAATGCTTTCATTGGGGCTTACAACATTTGCCGAAACACCTGAACCGACAAGGTCTGATTGCCATGGTTGGAGTGCAAGCCCTATTTACGAGTTCCTGGCCACTGTCTCTGGAATTAAACCAGCTTCTCCTGGATTCAGAACTGTAAAAATTGAACCGCACCTAGGATACTTGAAATATATAGATGTGAACATGCCGCATCCGAAAGGTGATATTATAGTTAAACTAAACAGAAAAGGTAAAGACGGGATAAAGGGCGATATTTATTTACCCAAAGGTGTTTCAGGAAAATTCATCTGGATGGGGAAAGAGATTTTGTTAAAAGCTGGAAACCAGAAGGTGGAATTTTAATTTGCTGCTTGCAGTCCATATTTTTGAAGAGCAACAAAATAGAAGTAGGGACTGACTTAAAATATTATGACTTTTTACAATTCGATATAACTAAAAACAATTCGCAAAAATTTGGAGGAAAAATGAAAAAATATATTTTTTTAATCTTAATAACCCTTACATTTCCTATTTATGGTCAAGCATTACCGGATAAATTATCTGATCAAGCGCAACTGACAAAGTATAGAAGCCATTTAGCAGGTTTAGATTCTTTAATGCAAAAAGCGATCGCTACAGATTCAGTTACCAGGCTGCAATATTACACTCCGGCTTCTATATATAAAGGAGATTATGATTGGGATTCTTATTTTCAAGCAATTGTCCAGATTTATATGGGCTGGCCGTCAAAATATATTAAAAATGGTGTGATAATTTTCCTTGATAATGAAAATGACAATGGATTTATTCCCAGATCAATCCCAGCTGACGAATGGGATATTAAAGAACAAGTAAAACCATTTCTTGCACAAATAGCTTACTTGGTTTATAAGTGTTATGGTGAAAAAGATTGGATATTGAAAGAACCTTATTTTACAAAATTAAAAAAATATATTGACTATTGGCTTAATCAAATGACAAATAAGAAAGATGGATTAAGTTTCTGGATGAGCGCGCCCCATACAGGAATGGATGACCAGGTTGAGAGGGCTGGCTATTGGGAGGATGCACAGTGCGAGGGAGTTGACTTAAATTGTTATTTAGTTCGTGAAACATTGGCATTCTCAAAGCTATGCAGTCTTGCGGGCAAAGAAAAGATGGCTGAAGAATATGCAAAAATATCAGTGGAAAGAAAGCAAGCCATCCGTAAGTTGCTATGGGATGATACTGATGGATTTTTCTATGATAGGAAAGTAGATCCTAAAAAACCATTATCTAAAATGGTGTGGGAATATTCACCGCTTAATACGCTATCGTCAAATCAGTATAAAATTCCGGTTAAGTCGGTAGAATCTTTTGCAGTGCTTTGGGCAAAAGTTGCAACACCCGAACAAGCAAAAAGAATGATTGTAGAGCATCTGTTTAATCCTCGAGAATTTTGGACACCATACCCAATCTCAGCATTGGCAAAATCTGAACCATGGTACAGTACTAAAGAGCTTCCGGGCGATATGGGTTGCAACTGGCGCGCAAATGTTTGGATGCCTACCAATTATATGATTTATCATGGTCTGAAATTTTACGGCTACAATGATTTGGCTACTATTGTTGCTAAACGTACGGAGGAACTGATTCACAAGTCGGGAAACAGCGAGTATTTCAACTCTGAAACAGGAGAAGGCTTGGGAGTATATCCCTTTTGGGGATGGACATTGTTAGGCCATTTCTTTGCGCTCGAAGAAAACCTTAAATGGGATATAAATAGCATTAAATGATAGAGTAACCTTTGCACAACTTCCACCTGTCATTTCGAAGGAGTCTTCGACTGAGAAATCCCATTTTAGACAGTTTTGAGACCTCTATTTACGTTCGAGACTAAATAGGAGAGTTCTGCAACGCTCTCGATAGGCAGGTTTTTTATATCAAGATATTTTCTTTGCTTTTTTCATGAACTTAAACTTTATCTTGAACTTGCGCTTTAGCGCGCTATGTATTAGCAAATTTACATTTAGCAAAAGGTAGGAAGGAAGCCAATCCGGGGTGTGTAGTTAGACAAAGCAAGCATGCATCTTGCAGTGATGATTTTGCTATTATGGTTTGAAAAATTATTTAAGAAGCAGCTTCAACGTTCTTTTCGCAAGTTAAAAAAATATTATTTTTTTCTTGACTTTAGAATATTTGTTTAATAATTTTTCTTAAAGGATATCGCAAAGCATTAAGTGATTTGTACCACAAAGAAATTTTTAACGTGGCTCAAGGGGCGAAGCTGTATTTAGGATAAATATTTTTTTTATACTTTTCTTAAAGGATATCGCAAAGCATTAAGTAATTTTTGTAAAGGAGTTATTATTCATGAAAAATAAGAAGACAATCGAGGCTGAATATCAGTATGCAAAAGACCAGTATGCATTATTAAGCGTTAATACGAATGAAGCAATAAGTAAACTCGATAAGATAAAGATAAGCCTTCATTGCTGGCAGGCAGATGACGTGGCAGGTTTTGAAACACCTGATGCAGAACTTGGCGGCGGTGGTATTCAGGTAACGGGCAATCATCCGGGTAAGGCAAAAACGATTGATCAATTGCGTAAAGATATCGAAAAAGTAATGAGTCTGCTTCCCGGCAAGCAGCGTCTGAATCTTCATGCTATTTACGGTGATT
>JAKBMG010000056.1 GCA_021831685.1 Bacteroidota bacterium
GGTATTACGCGACGGTTCTTGGTCTTTGGCTGAATCAAGTGATATCGTTCCGGGAGATATTATTATTGTGAAGCTCGGAGATATTATTCCTGCCGATGCAAAAATAATAAGCGGCGATATTTCTATTGATGAATCAGCTTTGACAGGAGAATCTCTACCGGTGGAAAGCCAGTCGTTGGATATCACTTATTCAGGTTCTGTCGTAAAACGGGGTGAGGCTAAATGCATTGTGGTAAATACAGGAGCTAATACTTATTTCGGCAAGACGGCAGAATTAGTAAAGATTGCAAAACCAAAATCCCACCAGGAAGAGATCATGCTTAAGATTGTAAAATACATGATGTACCTGGGTATTGTAGCATCAATAATTGTAGCTGTTTATGCAGTCTTCATTCATGTCAGTGTATTGTTGATAATTACTTTTGCAGTGATTTTTCTAATGGGTGCTGTTCCGGTAGCCCTTCCGGCAGTGCTTACAATTGTTCAAGCGGCTACGGGAATGAAGCTTGCCGAGGAAGGAATTATTGTCGCAAGGCTCGATTCAATAGAAGATGCCGCTTCAATAAGCATTCTTTGCCTGGATAAAACAGGTACTATTACTCAAAATAAATTATCCGTAACTGACAGTATCCCTTTTTCAAATTTTTCTAAGATGGATGTTGCTAATATTGGAAATTTGGCTTCCCGATCTGAGGGTATGGATTTGATTGATGTTGCTATTATGGATTATGCAAAGAGTATTAATGCCAGCCACGATTCACAAAAGCAGATAAGTTATACGCCGTTCAATCCTGCAATCAGACGAACCGAGGCAATTATAGAAACCGAAGGAAAGCAATATAAAGTTATCAAAGGCGCGGCTCAGGTAGTAATACCTATGTGTTCGGGAATGGATAAAGCAGCTCATGATTTGGTTGATACAACAATAGATGCTCTATCTAAAAAAGGATATAGGACTATTGCTGTTGCAAGATCGAAGGATAGTAATTTTGATAATTTAGAACTTGTCGGATTGCTTCCGCTTGCAGATCCTCCGCGTAGTGATTCTAAAACTATGATAGAGGAAGCAAGGGAATTGGGAGTTAAAGCTCTAATGCTGACGGGCGATAATATGTCAATTGCCAAAGAAATTGCTCATCAAGTAGGTATCGGCAATAATATAATCAGGTTAAAAGATCTTGAAGGATTAAACGAAAGTGAACAGGCAAAGCTTGCGAGTGAGAGTGATGGATTTGCGGAAATATATCCTGAGGATAAATATAAAATTGTAAAGCTTCTTCAATCGCAAGGGTATATGGTCGGTATGACAGGTGACGGAGTGAACGATGCTCCGGCGCTTAAACAAGCTGAAATGGGAATTGCCGTAAGTAACGCCACAGATGTTGCCAAAGCTTCCGCCAGTATTGTATTGACTGAGCCCGGCGTCAGCGTAATAGTTGAAGCAATAAAAAGAAGCCGCGAAACGTATCAGCGAATGTTAACCTGGGTAATCAATAAGGTAACAAAGGTAATTCAGGTTGTTGGTTTGCTAACAATCGGTTTTTTCATGAAAAATGAGATGGTATTATCGATGTTAGGAATGTCCCTACTTGTTTTCGCAAATGATTTTGTCACAATGTCACTTGCAACCGATAACGTAAAACATACGGAGGCTCCAAATAATTGGGATGTAAAAAACATAACGTTTGCCTCTTTAATAATCGGCGCATTGTTAGTAGTTGAAGGAGTAATCGGGATTATAATCGGATCGAATTATTTCGGATTAAGTCAGAGACCGCTTCAGGCATTTATGATGCTTATGCTGGTATTTACGAGTCAATTTAGAGTATTGATAGTAAGAGAGAGAAATTTCTTTTGGTATTCAATACCGGGAAAAGCCCTTATAGCATCATCCTCAATTAGCATTATTGTTTTCGTGATTCTGGGGATTTATGGTTTAATCATTCCTGCGTTATCGACAACACAGGTGATGACGGCGCTAATTTTTTCGGCAGTGTTTACATTAGCAATAGATGTCCCGAAATATTATGCATTTAAGTTGTTCGGGTTATAAAAGTTTAAGAGAAATATTGGCAACGGCTTTATCGAATAGTTCAGGTGCACGAGTTGAGCATGGGATATCTCAGTCGCGGACTCCCTCGATATGACAATAGCGGATCCATTTCCTTTATAAAGTGCATTCCTTGATTTAGATTATAATTAATGAAATAATGATCGTTCCGATTATTATCCAGAGGGCGTCAACTTTATAGTAAGCTAATAAGACAAGAGAGATAATAAAAATTCCCCATGTTTGCCAACTAGTTAATGAATGAATTCCGAAATTTATTGTAACTGAAATAAGCAATCCTATAAAACCCGCCAGCACCCCTCTTATTAATGAATGCGTAATATGCATTTGGACTATCTTCTGATGAAATTTATTTAATACTATTACGGCAATAACCGAAGGAAGAAATATTCCTATTGTAGCCGCAATTGCACCGACAATTCCAAAGACTTTATAACCTATAAAGGTTGCGGTAATTAAGACGGGACCTGGAGTAATTTGTCCCATCGCTAATCCGTCTCTAAATTGATTCATTGATACCCATTGATGGATGTTAACCGTTTCATGTTGGAGGAGTGGAATGGAATTATAACCACCGCCAAAAGCAAAAGTACCGATCTTGAAAAATGTAAGAAAGATAATTCTGATTTGAGGCTCAAAAATAATAATACTAATCAGGAACAGAGACAACGCGCTTAAGAAAATATAATCATATTTTTTCCTATATAAGCTTTGGCGTAAGGTTAAAGGTTGGCTTTCGGTCGAAGGCAGAGGGATAGCGATGTTTTTATAATCTTTAACCAAATAGTAGAAAAAATATCCAAGTACAGCCGAGATTAAAACGAGGGCGACACTATCAATCTTAAACCAGAATGAAAGAATAAATATTACAACGGAAATAATATATCCTTTGAAAAACCGGAAAGATAATGTTGGGAAGACAGATTTGCCAAGCGTTAAAATTGCATCAACTAAGAGGGAAACTATCATTGCACCCAAACCGGCAAAAAGAGAGATTACGATAGTCTGTTGTTTATAATTAAAATAAAGAAAAGAAAGGAATCCGATAGCTACAGCCGAAGGTAAAACGAAGAAAAGCGATATAATAATAGCCCCAACAGCATTTTTAAGCACATATCCAATATAGCCCATCAACAAAACGCCGGTAGCGCCGGGGAGAATTTGCGCAAAGCTCATTGCATCTAAGAACTGTGATTCGTCAATCCATTTTTTATCATTAACAATCGTCTTTTTCATTTGCCCTATCATAGCCGGACCTCCATAGGAAGTGGCGCCAAGGTAAAGCCCGGTCTTAATTAAATCAAAGAAAGAAGGTGTTTTGCTTTCTGTACTTTGCAAGTTATCTCCTATAAATAAAATTATTAATTCACGTTACGCAGAAACAGCCCTGGGAATGTTGGAATAATGGAGTAATGGAATATTTTGGAAGTACTACTCAATTCCAATATTCTAACCTGCCTGCCTGCAGGTCGCAATTTTGAATTATGAATCCGCCGCGGTGGATGAATTTTGAATTTGAATTAAACGCAACGAAATTTATCATAAAAAATATCTTGACATAAATAACAAAGATTGGGATAAACGATTTATAAAATTCCGATAGTAA
This sequence comes from Bacteroidota bacterium, assembly GCA_021831685.1. Taxonomy (GTDB): domain Bacteria; phylum Bacteroidota; class Ignavibacteria; order Ignavibacteriales; family Ignavibacteriaceae; genus FEN-1297. Next base: position 3,678 of record JAKBMG010000056.1, read on the forward strand.
AGACAATCGCACTATCGTTATAGTCATTCAGCGTGTATATAAATTCAAGATTAAGTAAAATCTGGAAATTATACGTATGCAATATTCTTAATCCGGTATTAGCCGTAATTTCAAAACCGTCGCTTCTGTTATTGCTATTACTATTACTGTAATAAGTGCCGGAACCTGAATTACTCATAATCGGCTCAAAAGATGTGGAATGGGAAACCCAATGAAAGCCAAATGCTCCGCCTAAATAAGGACAAATATCTTTCTGAGAAAATAAATAGTCGCCGTAGATATTCATTGCAAAACCCTGGCGGATTCCAAACAACATTCCAACAGCATAATCTTGTATTTCATAATCTAAATGCAGATCGACAACAAAAACTTTGCCCTGATTATCATAACCATTTTGAGGGAAGAGATATCCGAATGAAAGACCTACATTTTTTCTTGCAGTCCGTCTTAACGGTGTTTTTGATTCATCTTTTAGAACAGTCCCTACGGCTGCATCTTGTGAAGCCGGTATAGAGTCGGCTACGCTTTGAGCAATTCGCTTCATGGCTGTCTGCAAGTCTTCTACCGTAGTCGATGTTATCTGATCAAGTATTTCTTCTTTGCCTGACATAGCATCAACAAGGAAATATTGTACAATAATTTTATTTCCTAGAGCAGCTAATTTGCACCCCAAAACTTTTGCCGCACCGATTTTCTTACCAATTTCCGCTGCGCATTTACTATCCATGCAGCCTGAATAATAAAGCGAATCATTGTTTGGCGTTAAAGAGATTACATTTAGTTTAGTGCGGTTAGTTAATTCTAATATTAAAATTGACTCAGCAGTTTGAGCTGAAATAGAATCTATCCCGTTGGAACTAAATGGTAGAACTGCAATTGAAGGCACGGACTGGTTTTGAGCGAATATTTGTGTAAAACTCAGAAAGTAAAAGCTCAAAATAAAGGCGACAGCGGCTAAAGTTTTCATTTTTAACTCCCTTTAAATTTTATTCTATTTACTCAAGTTTACCGCTAGTTTTTAATTAGGTGATAAAACCGTTGAAACGGTTAATAAATAAGATTTTGTTTTAGGCGACCCACGACTTGAAGTCGTGGGCTACTTGTTCGAGACACAATAAATCAGACGTTTTAACGACTTACCTTTAAGGGCGGTCAACTTGAGTTATTTAATTAACCGTGTTGTAAAAAGTACGAAAATCCAAGTATTAATATACAACTTTAAAGGAAATCAATAAAAAATATTTTTTTAGTTCTCCTTTAGCCATTTTAATAATTGATCTTCTTTAGGAATAATACCGCTGCTTTTCAACTTTTCATTTATCACCAAGCCGGGAGTCATCATAATACCATATCCCATCATTTCTTGAATGTCCTCAACTTTTATTACTTCGGCTTGAAGATTGTGTTTACTAACTAAGTGTCTGACTATTGATTCAAGCGTTCTGCACCTAGAACAGCCTGAGCCAAGAATTTTTACCGAAGTCATCATTTCTCCTTATTTAATTTTTGAATAATCATTTTTCTAATTAGCTCTGCTGAAGGTACTCCGCCCGGATAAAATCTGCATGCAAGCGAAGGGTTTTCCGGCACTATGGCTCCTTCAATATCTTTGCCATTAATCAATAATGTCGGTGAACCGATAAATCCAACTTGTTTTGCAGTCGCTTCGTCTTCTACTAAGACTTCTTTTAGGTCTATCTTTTCTTCCAACCCCTTAATTGCTTCTTTAAGATTTTCATCCATTTTTTTGTGATTCGGACATCCTTCGAAATACTGGAATTCAAGTTTTATTTTCATTTATTTGTTTCTAGTGTAATTTTTCAGTATGGTCTATTATTGTCCCATCTATAACAGCTTTGACTGCATCATCAATGTTTCTAATTTCTGTTACTATGGGTTTAATATTTAATTGAAGCATACTTTGATAAGCACCTGCGCCCATACCACGGGCAAGTAAAATCTTGCAATCCTTAATTGCATCAGCCATACTTACATGCTTGTTATGCGATGATTCATCAAAACCATGCTGTTCGCTTGAGTGATGATGTTCTTCTTGAGCAAAATTATGATGGCCCATTTTTTCACGGCGTTCTCTTTTAACGATTTTACCGTTTTCAACGTTGAGCACTTCGTAATACATAGCTCTGCCGAAATGTTGACTAATTGTTATGCCGTCATCTGTAACAGCAGCTACTTTGTAATTTTCCATTGTTTGATTCCTTTATTTGATTAATTCTAAATTTATTCATCCCAAAAATACATTTTTGCTTCAAGAGAATCAGGATATTTTTGTTGAATTTCTTTCATTGTTTTCATAAATGTACTTTTATCTTTCGTTTTAATATAATTAGCAATTCCATTCTGAGCTAAAAGTTTTGGCAGCAATGGATTATTGTTATTAAATTGATTGATTTCTTTGCTCATAACTTGAGAAGCTTCGGCATATTTCCCTTTCGGCATCATTGCATCTGCATAACCGAGCCTAAGAATAATTCTAAACTCATCTGCGGGCAAATAGCCGTTAAAATTATAATATGATTTTCCGGTATGATCTAAAAAGTAAAACGAAGGAGTCCAGTAAGCGGTAAGTTGCTTTCTGATTTCTCGCTCTTTTATTAAATCAAGTTTGAGCAGAACAAACCATTCGTTCATTTCTTCTTCTACTTTGGGAACAGTATAAGTTTCCGCATATAATTTTTTACAGCCGCCGCATCCGTCCATTTCAAATTGAAGAAGAATCGGTTTGTGCGATTTTAATGATTCTTCTTTTGCCTGTTCGAAATTTGTTAACCACATAATTTTATCTTTCTAATTTTATAATAATTTTATTTCTCAGCACTTCTAATAACTTCTCAGCCAAACAAAGCGGAATAATGGGGAATTTCATACTATTCCATTTCTTCATTATTATTGTTTTTAAAGGTCACTTTAATAAATAAGGTTAAATAAATAACCCACAATAATTATTCCCACTGCTACAACACCTACGAATGTCAAAATTAATGGCAGCTTTAATACTTTTTTAAGAATAATTGTTTCGGGAAGCGATAAACCAATTACACTCATCATAAAAGCAAGCACGGTCCCAAGCGAAGCGCCTTTTTCAAGCAATGCTTGAACGATTGGGATAATTCCGGCAGCGTTGGAATACATTGGTACACCAATCAATACAGCAACCGGAACAGACCACCATACACCTTTTCCCATTAAGCCTGCCATAAAGTTTTGCGGTACGTAGCCATGAATACCCGCGCCGACTGCAATTCCAATTACAATGTATATCCAAACCTTATCGACAATTTCTTTAACAGCATCTACACCGGCAGTAATTCTTTCTGAAAAGGTTGGTTTTATTTCTTCTATTTCAGGATGCCCAGCTTTGATTTTATAAACCCAATCTTCAACATACTTTTCTAATTTTAGTTTACCGATTATGAAACCGGAGAACATTGCAATAATCAACCCGGTTGACATATACAGAAACGCAGTCTTCCATCCAAACAGACCAAAGAGAAGAACAACAGCAACTTCGTTTATCATCGGAGCAGCTATTAAAAAAGAAAATGTTACTCCAAGCGGAACGCCGCTTTCTACAAAGCCAAGAAACAAAGGAATTGCTGAACACGAACAGAATGGAGTTATAATGCCAAGCAAACTTGCTGAGACATTCCCGGCAAAAAGTTTTTTACCGCCAAGCATTTTCCTTGTCCGTTCAGGAGAAAAATAAGTGCGTACAATACCAACACCAAAGACAATCAAAACCAAAAGTAAAAGAACTTTAGGAACTTCAAATATGAAAAAACTTACTGCCAAGGTAAGGCGGGAATCTTGAGGTAAATTAAACAGACTAATAACGATAAGATTAGTAAGCTTCTCTAGATTAAGATATAATAAAAACCAAATAGGTAATAAAATAACTAGTATTAAATATTTATTTCTATCCAATGCTAATGCACTTTTCATTTTTTAACTAAACCTTTTTCTATAATTCATGTTCTTAGAAGATTCCTTAATTTACATTACTCTTAAGAACTACAAAATATTTTTTCTGAAACCATAATGCTACGTTCACCAAGCCAATCATAACCGGTACTTCTACAAGGGGACCGATAACTGCCGCAAATGCTTCCCCGGAATTTATTCCAAATACTGCAACTGCAACAGCAATAGCTAACTCAAAATTATTACTGGCTGCCGTAAAAGAAAGTGTTGCTGTCTTTGAGTAATCAGCTCCAACTCTCTTTCCCATATAGAACGAAACGAGAAACATTATCACAAAATAAAACAGAAGAGGAATTGCAATACGCACAACATCGAGAGGAATCTTTACAATGTATTCGCCCTTTAAAGAGAACATAACTATGATTGTAAATAGTAGCGCAATAAGAGTTATAGGACTAATTTTGGGAATAAACTTTGTTTGATACCAATCCTTATTTTTCAATTTTATTAATGTAAAACGGGTAATAACTCCTGCCAGGAACGGAATTCCAAGATAAATAAAAACGCTTTCCGCAATTTGTCCGATTGTAATATCGACTTTAAATGTCTTCAAGCCCAATGCTGAAGGAAGTACAGTTAAGAACACATAAGCGTAAACTGAGAAAAACAAAACTTGAAAGATTGAATTGAATGCCACTAAGCCAGCGGCATATTCAGTATCTCCTTTAGCTAATTCATTCCACACAATAACCATTGCGATGCAGCGTGCAAGACCAATCATAATCAATCCTGCCATGTATTCCGGGTAGCCTTGTAAAAAAATTATGGCAAGTACGAACATTAATATTGGTCCGATTATCCAATTTTGAATTAGCGAAAGAGATAGCACCTTTACATTTTTAAATACGTCTCCGAGTTCTTCATACTTTACTTTTGCAAGCGGCGGATACATCATCAGAATTAGTCCGATTGCAATGGGAATATTAGTGGTGCCGCTCTGAAACTTATTCCAGAAACCAACAATGCCCGGGAAAAGATAACCGGAGAAAACTCCGATAAACATTGCAAGGAAAATCCATAGAGTTAAATACCGGTCAAGAAATGATAATTTCTTAGAAAGCGTGGACATTTTATAATTCTCCCTTCTTTATCAATTCGTCTTCTACTTCAAATTTATTAGTACCGTAATAATTAAGAAATGCTTCAGCCATCTGGCTGGGGGCGCTATTTAGATCGCAAACGAAAAGTGTTCGCTGTTTATCCATTTGTCACCTTCAATTTTCTTCGGCTAATGCATTCATCAGCCAATGTGTTAATGTTGCTTTAGTAGGCAGCTTGCCGCTTAATAGTACTTTACCGTTGATTACCAGTCCCGGGGTACTAAGAATACCATAACTCATAATTTCCCGGTAATCTGTAATTTTTTCTATCGTAGCATTTATATTATTCTCGGAAACAGTTTCCCTGCACAGTCGTTCAAGATTTGTACAATTTGAACAACCCGGTCCAATAATTTTTACATCTAGCATAATTTAAGCCTTTTTTATTTTAATATTATTTATAGTTTTTTTTATTAACCCCCGATCTAGCGCTTGGGTATCAACTTATCATTTAGATACGAACAAGAATTTATATCATTATATAAACGGCATCTGAGAAACCGATGAATCGGTTAAAAGGATTTCTTTTTTATCTTTTTTCCCACGAATAAAATTCGTGGGCTGCTAGTAT
>JAKBMG010000141.1 GCA_021831685.1 Bacteroidota bacterium
GGGGCAATTGACAAAAAACATTTAATAATAGAAAACCAAAATAGCTTATACAAAAATATTAATATTTATTCTTTGAAAACTAATTTTCACACAGGCTCTTTGTGGCAAAGGTTAAATAGACACTAAAACTCATGGCTTTAGCCTCATTTTAGCTCATAATGTGGCTAAAGCCAACGCCCCTGTATAATTTTATTCCCCGCCATAAATGCTGGGGCAATTGATAGTATTATAATGAGTAAGTTGAGTTACTAACGAATATTTCTTGGAAAAACGTTTTTACACAGCGCTAAAGATGGGATTTCTCCCCGCAAACGGGGCAGGCCCTCCGGTCGAAATGACATTTTGGAGTTGTGCAACAGTCTCTGTCGGCAGGCAGGCTCCTTCGAACGACAAGAGTAGTCTGCTTAGCATGAGTTGTTGTTTCCAAATAGTAAGTTAAATCAATGTTTACTTGAATTATGAATTTTCAAAATTATGATATAACTATTATCGGCGGGGGACCTGCAGGTTCCGCTGCGGCTATTTATCTTGCAAAATATGGCTTTAAGGTTTGCTTGTTTGAAAAGAAAGTATTTCCCCGTGAAATATTGTGCGGTGAATTTTTATCAAAAGAAGTTATTGAAATTATCAAGGAGTTAAATCTGTTCGAAAAATTCTTATCTCTTAACCCAAATCCGATTAGCAAATTCAATCTAATTACTGGAAACGGAAATGAATTGATTTCAGATTTGAATTTTGCAGCTTACGGGTTAAAACGATCTGTTTTCGATCTTTTTTTATTAACTGCCGCAGAGGAAAATGGTATAAATATATTTCAACCGTCAGGAGTATTCGAAATTAAAAAAGAGGGAGAAAAATATTTTGTATCGGCTAAGAATAATGATAATTCAATTATAAATGTTCAAAGCGATTCAGTAATTGCCGCTTATGGGAAGCAAAATATTCTTGATAAAATTCTGCAAAGAAATTTCATAAGACAGAAATCATTATTTAATGGGATTAAATTTCATATCCCAAAGTCAGCACTCGATAATCTATCGTCAAATCAAATTAGTATATTTGTTTCAGAAGGTATCTATTGCGGGTTAAATGAAGTTAATGATGATACAATTAACTTATGTTTTCTTGAAAATCGCTTCCAATTAAAAAAAAGCTCCAGACAAAATCTTTTTGAGTTTATCTCAGCGAATAAAAAATTCAAAGAGATATTTCCTGGTAATTCTCTTGAGCAAATAAATAGTCTTCCCGCATACGGAACAGGGAATATTTATTTCGGAAGAAAAAATCTTGTTGAGAATGGAGTATTTATGATTGGAGATGCTGCCGGCGTAATCGCTCCGCTTGCAGGAGACGGCATCGGGATTGCTCTTCAGTCGGCTAAATTATTATCCCATATTTTGCTTAAGAAAAGGGAAGAAAAATTATCAATGTCTCAGACTGAACAATTGTACGAAAGAGGCTGGCAAAATCTATTCGCAAAAAGGATAAGGATGGCTTCGGTAATTCAAAAGATAATTCTTCAAAAGAATTTAAGAATTCTAGGTATAAGTTTTGTGAAAACTTTCCCCCGAACTTTACCAAAATTAATTGAAATGACAAGAGGCAGTAACAATTAATTTCAAGTATAAAATATGTCATTCAAATTGTAAACATACTTCGGTATATTTGGGGAAGGAAAAGTATATGAGTAATGGAAGTTACTCAAAAACAGACTTCGAGGGTGATGGAATGGTGGAGTGTTGGAACAATGGAGTAATGGAATAATGAAGGGAAATGCTGCTCATTTCCACTAATCCAATTTTTCAAGAGCAGCATAACTTCAACGATTTATAAAAAATAAAATATTGGATAAATGTGGAACTTAATTTGAAAAATCTACAAAAATTTATTGTTGTCGGCGATAGAGTTTTAATTAAACCCGAAGAGGATTCGAGTAAAACGGCAAGCGGATTATTTTTGCCTCCAGGTGTTTCTGAAAAGGAAAAGATTCAAAGCGGGTATATAATTAAAACGGGCCCGGGATATCCGATGGCTTCTCCTGTCGATGAAGAGCCGTGGAAAGAATCTAAGGAGCTGGTAAAATATATTCCCCTCCAGGCAAAAGAAGGCGATCTTGCAATCTTTTTAAGAAAAGAAGCTTACGAAATTGAGTTTGATAAAGAGAAATATTTGATTGTTCCCCAATCTGCTATTCTACTGCTTATAAGGGATGATATTCTAAGTTATTAATTATCTTACGCAGAAATAACCTTCGGAGTGGGGAATGATGGAGTAGTGGAATAATGGAAAAATATTGCTCAATTTCATTAGTCCAATTTATTTGAAATTGTATAGATATTACAGATGAATAATTGTCATTTCGACGACCGGAGGGAGGAGAAATCCCATGAATAGATTAGACTATCGGATTGATTATGGGATATCTCAGTCGCTGACTCCTTCGATATGACAAGATATATTTTATTCATATAGGGACAACTACTCCATTACTCTACTATTCCCAAGATTGCGTAATATGATTTATTAAATACCGCCGCCTCATTTATTGGATATTAAAGAAGACTGTTTCTCAAGCAATTTTATCTGCTTTTCATTATTTTCGTAACAATAAAAAGAATTTATTACTACTATTTGTGAAAGGAATTTTATTATGACTGCAAATATTGATATGATAAAGAAAGTTTATTCTAATTATAAGAATAAATTAAATGAAGTTAGAAAAATTGTTAACCGTCCGTTAACTTATGCTGAAAAGGTTTTGTACACACACCTTTGGGAAAAAGCTTCTAAAGAATTTACCGGCGGAAAAGATTATTCAGACCTTGCGCCAGATAGAGTTGCTATGCAGGACGCTACTGCACAAATGGCTCTCCTCCAATTTATGTCAGCAGGAAGAAAAACTACTGCTGTTCCGTCTACTGTTCATTGCGATCATTTAATACAAGCACAAATTGGCGCCAAAGATGATTTGCAAAAAGCTAATTCGGAAAATCGGGAAGTATATGATTTTCTTGAAAGTATTTCTCAAAAATACGGTATCGGTTTTTGGAAGCCAGGCGCCGGAATTATTCATCAAGTTGTCCTTGAAAATTATGCTTTCCCCGGCGGAATGATGATTGGTACTGATTCACATACACCGAATGCCGGAGGTCTCGGTATGATTGCAATTGGAGTAGGTGGTGCAGATGCTGTTGACGTTATGGCTGGTATGCCCTGGGAATTAAAATGGCCTAAACTTATCGGTGTCAAATTAACAGGAAGACTTAACGGATGGACTTCTGCAAAGGATATAATTTTAAAGGTCGCCGGAATATTAACTGTTAAAGGAGGTACCGGAGCTATTGTTGAGTATTTTGGCGAAGGCGCAACTTCAGTTTCATGTACCGGCAAAGGAACAATTTGCAATATGGGAGCGGAAATCGGAGCTACTACCTCAGTATTTCCGTTTGATGAAAAGATGGCGGCTTATTTAAGAATTACAAACCGTGCAGATGTTGCCGCTCTGGCTGAAGGTCTTGCCGATGACCTAACAGCCGATAAAGAGGTTCTGGCGAATCCGAAAAAATATTTTGACCAAGTTATAGAAATTAATTTAAGTGAATTAGAACCATACTTAAATGGTCCTTTTACTCCTGATAAAGCGTGGCCAATTTCTAAATTGAAAGAAGCCGTAAAAGAAAATAACTACCCGGACACTATTAAGGTAGCATTGATTGGCAGCTGCACAAATTCAAGCTATGAAGATATTGATCGCTCTGCAAGCATTGCAAAACAAGCATTAAAAAAAGGATTGAAAGCAAAATCCGGCTTTACTATTACTCCCGGCTCCGAACAAGTCCGCGCAACAATTGAAAGAGATGGTCAGCTTGAGACTTTAAAAGAATTTGGAGGAGTAATTTTAGCCAATGCTTGCGGTCCCTGTATAGGTATGTGGAAAAGAGTTGATATCAAAACGGGGGAGAAAAACACGATCGTTACTTCATTTAATAGAAACTTTGCTAAAAGAAATGATGGAAATCCTGAAACTTTGGCTTTTGTCGCAAGCCCGGAAATTACTACTGCTCTGGCAATTGCCGGCAGTTTATCATTTAATCCTATGACGGATGCATTAATAAATGACAAAGGCGAAAAAGTGAAGCTTGATCCGCCTACCGGCGAGGAACTTCCACCTAAAGGATTTATTAAGGATGAAAATGGGTTTTTACCTCCGGCAAAAGATGGCTCAGGTGTTGAGGTGAAAGTTAATCCCCAAAGCGATAGACTACAGTTGTTAAAATCTTTTGAGCCCTGGGATGGAAAGGATTATGTTGATCTTCCCGTTCTTCTAAAAGCTAAAGGTAAATGTACAACCGATCATATTTCTATGGCCGGACCGTGGTTAAAATATCGTGGTCACCTTGATAACATTTCAAACAATATGTTTATCGGCGCTATAAACTTTTATACCGGTGATGCAGGAAAAGTAAAAAATTTATATACCGGAGAATATAAAACTATTCCTGAAGTTGCGCGTGAATATAAAGCAAAAGGTACCGGTTGGATTGTTGTAGGCGACGAAAATTATGGAGAAGGGTCGAGCCGTGAGCACGCTGCAATGGAACCAAGGTTTCTCGGAGGAAAAGCTATTATCGTAAAAAGCTTTGCAAGAATTCACGAGACAAATTTAAAGAAGCAGGGAATGCTTCCGCTTACGTTTGCGAATCCTAAGGATTACGATAAAATAAAAGAAGACGATAAGGTAAGTATTCTTGGCTTAGCTGAACTTGCACCGGAAAAACAACTTACTCTTTTAGCAAAACATTCCAACGGCTCAGAAGATAAAATTTTATTAAATCAGACATTTAATGAAGCACAAATAAAATGGTTTAAAGCGGGAAGCGCATTAAATTTAATTGCACAATCGAATAAATGATGTTGTGAAAATCTTTTTTGACACTTAAAGAATTAATTTCACTTACATTTTTAATAAGAGGTAATAAATATTCTTAGAAAACTTATAGAGAAATTTTATTTTATAAGAGAGTAAAAATGAGACCTCCGAGGTTTAGGAAAACCTCGGAGGTTGACTATAATATTAATTAAGTTTTAAAATATTGGTTGTAATAATTAACGGGAGTTTAATATGGGAACACCAAGAAATTTTAATTATTCTACATTTGATACTCTCTCTTCTTGTAAAACATTGGTTAAACAATGTTTCATCGATAAAGAAACAATAGTTCAAAAAAGACCCAGCTGTTTAGATACTTATTTCCCCAATTTGGTTGCAACTATATTATATTTTCTAAGGTGAACAAAATGAAATTGAAATTAATTTGTTCGGTTTTATTCTTTCTCCCTTTGTTTAATTCAATCAGTTATTCCCAGTGGATTCAGCAAACAAATGGGCTACAATTTTGGGGTCGCGGAGAGGCAATTGATGCTTGTAATAATAACACTGCGGTAATAGCTGTTGATAATTTTATTTATAAAACTGAAAATTCTGGAAACAGTTGGACAGCAATACCGTTTCCTGCCTTCGCAACACAATACGGTAATGTATCTATTTATGAAGCTGTAGTCGATATATCAATTATCGATAATTCACATTTCTGGATTTGCACAGATGCGGGAAGAATACTCGCGACTCCAAACGGGGGAATTAATTGGTCGGTTCAGTTTTACGATACTGCAATAACTCCGTTCATAAATTATGTTAAAATGTTTGATGTGAATAACGGCATTGCAATGGGGGATACAAAGAATATTATTAGCCATGATAGTGTCCCTGGTCCGGCTATATTTTTAAGAACAACAAATAGCGGAGATAATTGGTTTTCTGTTAACGATTCTGCTTTTGGTGGTTTTTCAGGAGGTGAATGGAGAAGACTCGATTTTATAAATATAAACACGGGTTATTTCCGTGAATCAGGTTTGCTTCCGCAAAAGTTATTTAAAACCACTAACGGCGGTAAAAATTGGTTAAGCACTAATTTTCCTTATGAAGGTGGTGAACTCGTAAAATTCTATGATGAGAATTTAGGATTAGTGGTTAATATGGATTACCAAAACCCCAATATTAGTTGGCAGATGTGCAGAACTACAGATGGGGGGAATACTTGGGATACCTTTAACGTGGGCTCAAAAGATTGGCCTAACGATATTGAATTCATTCCGGGCAATCCTTCTAAAGTTTGGTATGTAGATCAGTCGAGCCTATACTACAGCCAGGATACAGGTAGAACTTGGGCGGAACAAAAAATTTATAACGGCAAACTATGGGGCAGAGATATTGTTTTCACAGACAGCACGCACGGCTGGCTTTTGTGCGACAGCGGCAAATTGTTTTATACTTCAAACAACGGCGGTGTTGTCTCAGGCATTCCAATAAATAAAATACAAATTCCTTCAGAATATTTGTTGATGCAAAACTATCCTAACCCATTTAACCCATCGACAGAAATCAGCTATCAACTTTCAGCTGCCAGCTTCATTATGCTGAAAGTTTACGATGTGCTCGGCAGAGAAGTAAAGTCATTAGTAAATGAAAATCAGAATGCAGGATTTTATAAAGTCGAATTTAATGCAGGCAGCCTTCCAAGTGGGATATATATTTACCGTATCATAGCAGGAAAGTTTAGCGCATTGAAAAAGTGTGTGTTGATTAAATAAATCCAATTTAAGTCCTAGTAATAAAAACGGATAAGGCGAAGAGACGATGAGTTTATATTTCATCTGATAGTAATTGAGTGACGGACGAACAAAAATAGGATTTAGAATGTAAGAAATTGATAGTATTTAACATGCTGTTTTTGTTTTCATGTGTTTTCATTTTACGTCTCACCTCAGGCTTCTTGTTTGTTCTTCACATTTTTCTATGTCTTGATTTTCTATTCATCTAAAGATAAATTTGAACAATGATTTTCTTAAACCCTGCAGTATTATTTGGACTATTAGCCGCCTCGATCCCGGTATTGATTCATCTTTTAAACTTAAGAAAGCTGAAGCGGATTGAGTTCAGCACGCTTGCTTTTTTGAAAGAGCTTCAAAAGAACAAGATTAGAAAAATAAAATTGAAGCAGTGGCTTCTACTTGTACTTCGTGTTTTAATTATTCTTTTTCTTGTTACGGCTTTTGCACGTCCTACCTTAAAAGGCGTTGCAATTGGGGGCACCACTTCCGCAGCAAAAACAACCGCAGTATTTATTCTTGATAATACTTCCAGCATGTCAGTTGTTGATAGTAAAGGATCTTATCTTAACCAGGCTAAAGCAACAATAAAACAAATTTTAAGCCTGATGCAGGATGGTGATGAAGTTGCTCTTATTCTTACCGGTGATCCAAATAATAATGATGTTAAGACCACTAGCAATCTTGGGATATTCCAAAAACAGGTTGATGCAGTTAAAATATCTGATGTCAGTGGGCTCCTAAATAATGCTATCGTTAAAGCGGCAAAAGTTTTGTCTAAATCTAATAACTTTAATAAAGAAATTTATCTTTTAACTGATTTCCAAGCCGGGCGACTCGCAGATCAAAATTCCCAATCTGATTTAGGAGAAATTTTGAATGATAGGGTTAGACTATATTCATTCAATTATTCCGGGAAGAAAGTTTTTAATATTGGAATTGACGATATCAAACTTAATACTCAAATATTTGAGAAAGATAAACCACTCGACTTTAATGTTACTGTTACGAATTATTCAGATCAATCTGTTAACAATTTAGTTGTATCTCTTTTTATCGAAGGCGAAAGGAGCGCACAGCAAAGTGTTTCGCTTAATCCGGGCGAATCAAAAATCTTGACTCTTCAAGCACCAGTAAAGCAAACCGGCTATGTTGATGGTTATGCTGAGATTGAAGATGATGAAATACTTCAAGATGACCGCCGTTTTATTAGTTTTTATATTCCGAAAGAAATTCCGGTAATAATTTTTACTGACAATCCGGGTGATTCACGCTTTGTTGATTTAGCTTTATCTGCTGCTGGCAGCGGTCAAACTTTGCTGGTTACAGAGAAAAATCTAAGTCAATTAAATTCTACTAATCTATCTCAATACGATGTTGTTGTAATTATCGGCTCGGAAAGTATTTCTAACTATGATTTATTAAATTCATATTTAAATTCAGGTGGAAAAGTTTTATTAATGCCGGGCTCCAAATCTACGATTCAGAATTTTGGCAATATTACCAAAGGGCTTGGGATTCCTTCGCCAACGGTTGCGGTAGGTAAGGAAGGAGCTACTATAAACCCGGTTAACTTTGATAAGGTAGATTTCAATCACCCGGTATTCCAAGATATTTTCAGCAGCAAGGAAAAGAAAAATGTAGAGTCTCCTGAAATTTATTATCACTTTAAAGTTTCTACCGAAGGTAAAGGAGCAAACGTAATTTCCTTAACGGACGGCTCATCATTTTTAAGCGAATACAAAACCGGCAAAGGAAAAATATTCCTTTTTAACACAGCGCCGGTTTTAAGCTGGAGCAACTTTCCATTGAAAAATTTATTTGCGCCGTTGATTACTAAATCAATTTTTTATTTATCCTCAAAAGATAATTCCGGTAATCAACTTATTGCCGGAAATCCTGTTGAAATAAACCTTCAGAACAATTCTTCTCCCCAATTAAGAATTGAAGAGCCTGCATACCCTACAGGCAGCCCTGATAATAATGAAGACTATATAGACCTTGGAAAACAGACGAATAAAAACTTTATAACTTATAACAACACTAACGTTGTTGGTAATTATAAAGTATACGTCGGTTCAAATCTAATTGATGAATTTTCTGTTAACGCTGATCCAGATGAATCTGTAACGAAATATTATAGCCAAAGCGAGTTTGAAGATTATCTTAAAAAAATTAATTTCAGGGGAAAATACTTTAATATTAATAAAAATGAAGATCCCGTTAAAATAATTACACAGGCAAGGTTTGGATCCGAATTATGGGAATATTTCTTGCTTATAGCTTTATTGCTAGCACTTATTGAAATGGCAGTAGCGAGGAATGCAAAGAAAGAATTAATTTAAGTTCCTAGCTTATGACATACGGGCATTTCTAATAGCAGGAATGATGGAATGGTGGAAGAATGGAATAGTGGAAAATTTTCCAACATTCCATTATTCCATTTTGTTTGGCAGAGGAGTTATTAGAGATGTCCTATAGAATATTTACGTGCTAATTTAGCTTTTTCATAATGTCATGCCTTCGGCATTCTATTTTACTTTTTCTTTCTATAGCTACAATAATATCATCCCTGCCTCCCGGCTGAGAGTGTTGCACAACTCCAAAATGTCATTTCGACGGGAGGGAGAAATCCCATGTATAGCTT
>JAKBMG010000110.1:0-3839 GCA_021831685.1 Bacteroidota bacterium
CAGACGCTGCTTGCCGGGAAGCAGACTCATTACTTTTTCGATATCTTTACGCAATTGATCAATCGTTTTTGCCTTACCCGGATGATTGCCCGTTACCTGGATACCACCGCCTCCAAGTTCTGCATCAGGTGTTTCAAAACCTGCCACGTCATCTTATCGAGTTTATTTATTGCTTCATTCGTATTAACGCTTAATGATGCATACTGGTCTTTTGCATACTGATATTCAGCCTCGATTGTTTTTATATCCTTCATCACTACTGTCCGGTTATAAGTTAAATAAATTCAATTGGTTATCAGGATCAATATTTTTGAATCTGTATTCAACATCGTTTGTAAGCCCTAAAATTAGGCTATTTATAAAAATTGAATGACACAAAATCTGTAGAAAAATGTATGACGAAATATTTATTTTTAATCATTTTTCAACAATTTATAAAAAAAAACTGCAAAATATTTGTTTTCATTTCAAATCGATTATTATATCTTTTGTTTATAACTCATTATAAATTATTTTTTTACGGACACATTTATTTCCGTATTCCGGACAGTAGTGATCCTTCATGTTTATTAATTCCTTTACAAAATTACTTAATGCTTTGCGATATCCTTTAAGAAATATATTAAAAAAATATTTATCTTAAATGCAGCTTCGCCTGGTGAGTCACAATTGGACTAATTTCACTATACATCTCTTCTATTCTCATACACATATAAAAGCTATTTTGCTTTCTAAAGAAATGTATCAAATCAACTATGAGTCCGCTCTAAAAACCCTAAATACTCTATATATTGTCACAATAAAATATTCATTCCATTATTTGTCATTTTTATAGTCATTAAATCAATGAGTTGTAATTTTCGCCACCGAGTCTCTTATTATAAACTTTGTTGGTAGTAAAATTTTATAAGGTTCCATTGTTTTATTTGTTTCAATGCAATCCATTAAAAGCCTAAAAGCAATTGAAGCTATCTCATGGTTTGGTTGCGCAACAGTTGTCATAGGGGTGGCTAAATAACTAGAATATGGTTGGTCATCAAAAGAAATAATCGATATATCTTCAGGAATTCTTAATTTTTTCTCATAAATCGCTCTTAAAGCACCTAATGATATTAAATTACCTGTTGCGAATATTGCAGTAGGCCGTTTTTCTATATTCAAAAGAAGACTTGCTTCAACATATCCATTTCCCTCACCAAAATTTTCTCCTACGATTAAGCGTTTATCAATAGAAATGCTATTTTCTTTTAATGCTTCTATATACCCGTTAACTCTATCAATATTTACGCTTGTATTTTTTATCCCTTGGATAATTGCAATTCTGGTATGACCATTTTTGACTAAATAATTTACAGCCGTGAAAGCGCCTTTAAAGTTGTCAGAGCCAACAAATGGTAATTCTAAATCTAGGCATTGTCTGTCAATCGTTACTATTGGTATATTTCTATTTTTTATCGATGCAAGATGCTTAGATTGTCCCCCTACTGGTGAAATTATAATTCCATCAATTTTTCGACTAGTTAGTGTTTGCAAAGAAGAAATCTCAACTTCTGTCTTTTCCTCGGAATCGGAAACAATAACGGAAAAGCCATTATCTCTAGCAGACTTTTCAATTAAACTAGCAATTTTAGCAAAAAATGGGTTCGCTATATCAGGAATAATCAATCCAATAGTATTGGTCATTTTTAAACGAAGCCCCCTAGCAAGTTGGTTTGGTATATAATCTAATTGTTGTGCCGTCTTTAAAATTAAATCTGTTGTTTTCTTACTAATCCGGTATTTCTTTGATTTACCATTAAGAACTCTAGATACAGTTGAAATAGAAACATTCAGTTGTTTAGAAATACTTTCAAGGGTAGTGTCAATTTGTCTTTTCATAAAAATTATTATAGTTGCACAATCGTTTGCGCAATTATATTATATTATTATTAATTTGTCAAGTATTTTTTTTAATAGGTTAAAGAATCATTTGAAAACGAATATATTTTCAACTTTATCAGGGCTACACTTTTTACTAGAAATGCACAAAGGTTTGTCTTCTTATCCCTATTATTTAGTGACTGATCGAATTCTGAAATGGCTGAAAAATTGGTTACTCAGAAAATATTTTAAATTATTATCAGAAGCATCTGATTAGATTTTTGCCTTTTCTTCAAATAAGTGATTTTTTCAGTAGCAACTATATACCCTTGTTTTTTTCTTCGTAGCTATCAGAAATTATATTTTCAAAAAATCTAAATGAATTTATCTTGAAGAATACCACAGGGCCTATTGACTTATTTCCTGCCTTTCCATATAATGGTTCGCATTCTTTGTATACGAAATTTAGATCGAGTATCCTTCCCAATAACCGATAAAAGTTATCCTCTGCTACAAAATTTTCCAGAGATAAATTGTATAAGAGCTAAGGTGCAAAATCTTTTTTTCCCAATCATAATAATTTCTGGCCTTTTTTTCTACATCTTTACTTTATACAATATTTAGACCATCAATCAGTTGTGCAACAGTTTCGGTAGGCGGGTGCGGGGCTATTGAAATTCAAACATGCATAACATTAGCTGTAATTAGCAAATTTTTACTACCGGAATGCCGAGTAAAATTCCTAATTTCTCAATCTTACCTTCTATATGCCCCAAACCAATTGCACAATGATGTGCAGGTTCTTGTAAAGGCGTTGCCTTTATTTATTAAAAGAATGACCACTCTTGTTATTTCGAATCAGGCTTTACCGGCAGGCAGGCGCAGGCACTCATATTAACGATGGAATATTTTCTTTTCACTTTAATCTTTGTGTCGCCACTCTGTGGCTTTTGTATTTTTTTGTCTGTTATTCTCCTACTGATATGCCGCACCGCTGGTGCTTAAAATGATGAATTTATTACATCTAATTAAGTCTCCGTATGCAAAAATTCATTTGAGTATTGTTCCCGTTGCACAGAATATTATTCTGTACTACAATTTGGTATTCTTTTGATAATATGTTGAACTATCGTGCGTAAGATGAGTAATTATGCCAGCCACAGAGCTGTAAAACATTAGTAGCAGATTTCCAATCATTCAACACCATTCATTGAGTTTAACCGTCTCACAGCCGCAGAGCGGCGGCACATTAGTAGCAAATCAATGAAAGAAAAAGAATTTAAGCTCCGGAGGAGCGACAAATAGTTAGAATTTTATTTGTCAACCCTGCCTGCCTCTGCCTTACCGGCAGACGGGTGGCTGCGGAATATTTCCTTGGCTTTTTTCTAAAACTTGATCTTAATCTTAATCTTAATCTTGCGCCTGCCTGTGAATCACATCACCAGTTTATATATTTTAATTTAGAATTTCTTGATAGGATTTGTTTATAAAGTCAGAATATTTTATTTTTCGACTGTTTAACTGAAACAGTCGTATGGTATAAAGGACGAATGACAATGACAGAACAATTATCAACCGAAAAGCATGATATGATTTTGAGAGCCGCACGCAAACGATTTGCATATTACGGTTTTTCAAAAGTTACAATGGATGAGATCGCAGCAGATGTAGGCATGGGAAAAGCTTCTCTATATTATTACTTTCCTACCAAAGAAAGCCTTTTCCATGAAGTAATCAAACATGAATCGGAACAATTTTTCAGCGGTATTAATTCCATGCTGACCGAAAAAATTCCTGCTTGTAAAATGTTTAGATCATACGCAGGTAAACGTTTAGAACATTTTAGGACTCTTGTAAATTTACGCGCACTCAGTCTACAGCAATCGGCGGAAACAAGAATATCCTTTTTAGAGCTTTATAAAGATTTTCACAAGCAAGAAGTAGAAATTCTTCAACAGATTTTTCAATTAGGTAAAAAG
>JAKBMG010000110.1:3849-9033 GCA_021831685.1 Bacteroidota bacterium
TTTTCCGTCACAAACCCTCAACAAACCGCGGAAGTGATTTTACAAATGTTCTACGGTTCACGCGCATGGTTCTTTAAAGTCCGGGAGAATAGCCTCGACGAAGGGACATATAATGAAATGGAAGCAGCAATGAAGTCAATGATAGAAATTATTATTAATGGAATTTCAAAAAGAAAGTAACAAGGAAAAAATAATGGAGACTAAAGATAAGTCTAACGACAATTTAAATCAGACACCTCAAAAATCTATAAATACGCAATCCAATGGAAACATGGATGAAGATATCAATGAAGTACCGCTTTTTAAGAAAAAGCGAATCATCATTCCGCTATCTCTAATTATAATTGCACTGGTAATTGCAGGATATTATTGGTATATGAATATGCAGGATTATGTTTCAACCGACGATGCATACATAGACGCCAACAATGTCACTATTAGTACAAAAATTCTCGGGAGAATTGATACTCTCGGAACAGATGAAGGGGATACTGTGACTACAGGACAATTATTGGTAAAATTGGATCCGAGCGATCTTCATGCTCAGGAAGTATTTGCCAAAGCCGGACTTGATCTTGCACAAAAAAGTATACCTCTTGCACAAGTAAACGTAAGCCGTGCAGAAGATGACTTTAAACGGGCAGAGGTACAATTCAAGGGAGGTATTACAACAAAAGAACAGTATGATCATTCGCAAAAAGCATTAGAGGCTGCTCAAGCAGAATATAATATCGAAATTTCAAAAATTTCTTCGGCAAAAGGTCAGATTGGCGTAATTGAATCTCAATTAAAAAATACAACGGTAACCGCTCCGATGAATGGCGTTGTAGCAAAAAGATGGGTTCTAACAGGAGATGTAGTACAGCCCGGACAGCCAATATTTACGATTTACGATATCAAAAATATTTGGATTACAGCAAACCTTGAAGAAACTAAACTTGGACACATTCACTTAAACGATCCGGTTGAAATTTCTGTAGATAGTTATCCCGATGCTAAATTTCACGGTAGGATTTTTGAAATCGGAAATTATACCGCTTCCGAATTTTCACTTATCCCTCCTAATAATGCCTCAGGAAATTTTACTAAAGTAACACAACGAGTACCAGTAAAAATTTCGATAGATGATCCGGACGGAAAGAATGGTAACAAATTGATACTAAGACCTGGAATGTCAGTTGAAATTTCAGTAAAGGTGAAATAATAAATGCTTGGATTAGGAAAAAAATCAATGAGAGGGCGAGTCGTCAATTCGATCCCCTCGTTGCATCATGAACATTCAACCTACAAGTGGTGGGTACTTGCAAATGTTATGATCGGGACATTTATGGCTGTGCTTGATGCAACTATTGTGGATGTTGCATTGGCAAAAATAATGGCAACATTCGGAATTTCCATTGATCAGGTTAAGTGGGTAGCTACTGCTTATCTTTTAGTTCTTGCGGTAATGCTTCCAACTTCTGGTTGGATTGCCGATCACATAGGTTACAAACGCACTTATACTTTAGCTCTCTCTTTGTTTACTGTAGGGTCTCTGCTCTGCTCATTAGCCTGGAACGAAACAGCGCTTATCTTATTCAGGATAATACAGGGCGCCGGGGCAGGCTTATTAATGCCGGTAGGTATGGCAATAGTGACCAGAGAATTTCCGCCGGAAAAGCGAGGTGTTGCTCTGGGCTTCTGGTCGATTGCAGCAGCCGCATCTGTATCGCTCGGGCCGATGCTCGGAGGATATCTGATTGATAATTTTGCTTGGCACTCAATTTTTGATATTAACGTTCCGATAGGTATTGTCGGCATCTTTGCCACCTTGATTATTCAACGCGAATATAAAACGAAGAAAAAGGAACCATTCGATATTGCAGGATTCATCTCTGTTTCTGCCTTTTTATCGTTCCTGCTTATTGCACTATCTGACGGCGACGCAGCCTGGAATACCGGCGGCTGGACTTCGGGGTTTATATTATCCTGCTTTGCTTTGTCTTTTATAGGATTGGTATTTTTTCTTATAATTGATTTAAGCATCAAGCATCCGCTGATAGATCTCCGGTTATTAAAAAACTTTAACTTTGGAATGGCAAATCTTGTTCTGTTTGTTTTTGGTATGGGAATGTTCGGAAGTACATTTATTTTACCTTTATATGTGCAGAACGGTTTAGGACGAACCGCTTTTCAAGCAGGGTCATTGTTTCTACCGATAGGAATACTACAGGGTATAATGTCACCAATTGCGGGAAATTTCGCCGATAAAATTAATCCGAAAATCCCGGCGATTATAGGTATAACTCTTTTAGCATTAAGCCTTTTTATTAATCGCTATCTTTCACTATTCTCAGAAACATCCTCAATAATGGTTTCATTATACTTGCGCGGTATTGGCATGGGGATGATTTTTACTCCTCTTAGCACAATAGCGCTCTCTGACATTCCAAGAGATCGAATGGCTCAGGCTTCCGGGCTTTATAATGTTTTACGTCAAATCGGCGGAAGTTTTGGAGTTGCAATAATGGGAACGCTCTTGACAGACAGAACAATTTTTCACACTTCGTCTTACGGTGAAGTAATAAACAAATATTCCCCGGTAACAAAAAATGTATTGATGGGATTGGCAAGATTTTCACAGCAAGCCGTTGGTGGAAACGCGGCGGTTTCAGCAGCTCGTGCAAATGCCTTAATGGTGTATAATTTAAGTCAGCAGGCTTTTGTATCTTCTGTAGATGATGACTTTTTTATAGCTTCATTGATAACCATTGCTTGTGTAATCCCCATTTTGTTTTTGCGTTACAAAAAGAAAAAGAGACCGGGTGAAAAGATAGTAACCTTGGAATGAGATAATTCCGCAGAATTGACAATTTTTTTTAAGACTCAGTTAATAACTTATTTTATTGGTGTAAAAATGAAATTTTATTTTAATCTTTTATTGTCTCTAATATTTTTTTTCATAACAGGATTAGCATCTGCACAAAGCAGTTCGACAGATTCTCTTACGGTTGAAGAAGCAATCCATATTGTCCTTTCAAGTAGCCCCGCTATTCAACAGCAGATACATTTAATAACTGCTTCAAAAGCAAGAGTAGATGAAAGCAAAAGCTCACTTTATCCAAACGCCGGAATTTCTTTGAATTATGCCCGGCTTGGACCTTTGGCATCTATCAATTTCCCCGGATTAGGAAATTTCGATATGTTTCCTGCCAATAATTTTGATGAGCACATAGGGGTTAGCGCAACTATTTATGATTTCGACAAACGGCAGAAAGATATTGATTTTGCCAACTCTCAAGTGGCTGGTTATAAAGACAGGTTAGAACTTGTTAAACAAGAATTGGCTTACCGTACTGCTCAAATCTTTTATACAATTCTTTTTATAAAGCAAAGTATTAAAGTTCAGAATGATGCTATCAATACTTTGGAAGAACATATTGCGTTAATTCAGAAAAAAGTCGAAGCAGGAACTGCTACATCATTTGATGTTCTTACGACAAAAGTACATCTTTCATCCGCTGAAGAAGAAAAAATAAACCTTGAGAACTCTTTAGCAAATTCAGAAATAAGCTTGAGACAGCTGCTTGGGCTACCCGCAAATGAAAATGTAGAACCGGTCGGTGAATTTACCGAGTCGCCGGTTCAATATAATGTTGATTCATTGATAAATGTTGCAATGCAGAACAGATATGAAATTAAATCTGCAGACGACCAAATTGCATCTGAGAAAGCGCATGATAATGTTGTGTCAGCAATGTATAATCCGACAATTAATGTTGCAGCCACTTATGGACTAAAGAACGGATACATACCTAATTTGAACGCATGGAGAGGGAATTACATGGCTGCAGTAAATGTGAATATTCCACTTTCCGGAGTTATTCCCTATTTCGGCGGATATCGTGAAGAAAAAATGCACCAAGAATCTTCCGCTAATATTCAAGCTGCCGATTCTTATAAGAGTGATGTTATTCTAAGGGTAAAAACTGATGTACAAAAAGGTATCTCCGATCTACACTCCAGTATGGATAAATTTAACACGACTGACGTTGCGGTTCAACAAGCAGATACTGCCTTAAGCCAGGCGAAAATCCGATACGAAGCCGGAACGGTGACAAACTTAGACCTTCTTGACGCCGAAACTTCTCTTGCTCAGGCAAAACTAATGCGACTCGAAGCGCTATATCGATATGTCATCGGTAGATATGAGCTATTGCAAGCCGTCGGAGAAAAAGCTTGGTAGGATAATTGAAGTTACGCAAAATTGTAAAACCTGGCATGTTATACCCGCGAACCTGTCTACCGAGAGCGTTGCAGAACTCTCCTATTTAGTCTCGAACGTAAAGAGAGGTCTCAAAACTGTCTAAAATGGGATTTCTCAGTCGAAGACTCCTTCGAAATGACATCTGGAAGTTGTGTAACAGACTCTACCGGCAGGCAGGAGCGGGTATCCACTATTCTAAAGTAAACGAAAAATCTGGATCTTTTTTCTGTTAAAATACATTTATGCGTAACTTCATAAGATAAGTATCAATGCAACAGTAAACTCGGACTATAGTATTGGTACTTAAATCTTTTTTATGTCAGGACACCATATTCCATACTCCATTTCCCATTTCCCATTTTCACTTGCGCTAATAAAATGGGAATATTTTTCGATAATAAGTCAACGTAATAAAAACGAAAAATAATAGACATGTTTAGCGATCAGGAAAAAATTAAGTGGTTTAATCTAGCCGTAAGGTTTCAAATTGACGGAATGATTTTTCTTACCATGAAATCAAGGAAAAATGAAATCGGCTCATGGGTAATAGAGGACTTAGTTAGTCAAAAAGTATTAAATTCCAATTTGGAATGGGAAGACGAGCGACCTCTTGCTGAAAGAGATCAATCCTATATGATAAGAACAAGATTTGAATTCGATGCCGCCGTTGCGATGTATGAACAGTACAAAATGTTTGCCCAATAAAATTAAGATTTTACACTGCGAAACGGCATAAGGGCACTTTAAAAACTTCAATACCTGCCTGTCGGTAGGCAGGTTCGAAATGACAAAAAAAGGATTGTGTCATTTCGACTGAATCCTCGATGGAGAAATCCCATGTTCAATTCGAACATCTTAGCTTTACAAGGGGATTTCTCACCGGCTTAAGCCGGATTCGAAATGACAATTACTTGTATGTCATATCTAAGGAGATTGCC
>JAKBMG010000031.1 GCA_021831685.1 Bacteroidota bacterium
GAAGATGAGAAACTTTCCTTTGAAAATTTCTAGTTGAAAAGGTAAATAAAAATGTTGATACAAAAAAAATAAAACTAAATAACTTTTAGTACCAGCATAGTAATATCGTCCGACTGCAAAGTCCCTTTAGCAAAACTCTGTACCTCATTTTTAACACTTTGCAATATTTCATCGGCAGGAAGGTTTGCGAGCTTTATGCTAAGGTTTTCCAGCTTTTCATCAGAAAATTCCTCGTCATTAAAATTTTTAGCTTCGGTTACACCGTCAGTAAACAAAAAGATTACATCATCCTTTTCGAGATGAACAGTCTCAGTGATATAAGGGGTAAAAGTTTTCATAACGCCGAGAATAATACCGCCTTTATCAAGTTTATGAATCTTTCCTTTTCTAATTAACAGTGGATGATTATGACCGGCGTTAACATACTGGATTGTTTTATCAACTTCGTTTAACATTCCCCAAAAAAAGGTTATAAATTTTCCATCGGTGATATTAGAGGTAATTAAATCATTAATAATACCAGTAGCCTCAGCAATGTCCATTCCGTGCTTACAAATGACTCTTAAGAATGCCTGGATATTTGCCATCAATAAAGCCGCGGGGACGCCTTTACCGGAAACATCACCTATGGCAATACAAAAATTATTTTCATTTAGAGTAATTATATCATAGTAGTCGCCGCCTACATGTTGGGAAGAAATATTAATAGCCGCTATTTCAAAACTTTTGAATTGTGGTATTGAATGAGGCAATAGATTTTTTTGGATACCCCGGGCTATTTCCAATTCTTCTTCAAGCTTTTGCTTTTCCAAAGCTTCCTTAAATAATCGCCGGTTCTCAAGCGAAATTATGGCAAGACTTCCGATAGAATAAATAAATTCAATATCTGTTTCGGAATAAGTATGATTATTAATCCTTTTTCCAAGAAGTATTAATCCCTTAGTTTCCCCTTGAAGTTGCATCGGAACGATAAGTTCAATACCAAGAATTTCGAGAAGAGGGAAATTCTCAGCTATTTCATTTTTAGAAATTGAATTTTCATAAGCTGTGAAGTCATACCCTTTAATAGCCAGGGAGAGTTCCTTTTCATCAAACTTTGATTCGAGAATTTCAATTTCACCGGGCCGAAAAGTAATGACGGCGAACTTTGAGACAAGGAATTGCCCTATTACAGAATAAGCCAAAAGCCTGGCAACTTTAGTCGATTCGGAAAACATGCCGAATTCCTTGCTCAGTTCGAACAGCGAGTTAAGGCGATGAACACGGCGGTCGAGCGCCCGGTTTACATGCTTCAACTCATCAATCATTATTGAATTATGAATTGCAGAAGATGAAATGTTTAAAATAGTCCTTAAGAATTCAAGGTCACTCACAGTAAAAGGATTTTTGTTTAACTTTTCGCCAAGACAAACAATTCCAAGGCACTCTTGAGAGGAGCTAATTTTTTCAACCGTGACAATATGGTTTTCAGTTAAATATTTTTTAAACAGCTTATCTTCAAATAAATCCTCACCACCTTTTAATTTTGGGAATTTATTTATGGCATCAATGGAGAGTCCTTTGAACGATTTTGGGACAATTGCACCATTAATTTTTAATGCTATAATACCTTTTGTAGCAAAAAATTTTCCCAAACAGGTTAAAAGGATATTGCTAAGGATAAAATCCAAATCAAGACTGGAGTTAATAATTCTACTGAACTCCACCAAGGCAGTTAGATTTCTTTTGACTTTGATATTTTCGGAGTCAATCATTTTTTCAATGAGTAGTTAATAAATTTTTTGATAGTAGCACCTGGTTATATTTACCGGGGACAGAGACATATTTAACTTCATCCATTAATGACTTCATCAAATACATCCCCAATCCGCCTACACGATGCTGCCGGTAATAGGTCTGCAAATCGGGGTCAGGAATTGTTTCAGGCTCAAAAGGCACACCATGATCTATTATAATAACGGTGAATTTTTCCCGGGAAAATTTCAGTTTAACTATGATTTCTCCTTCAGGGAAATATTTGTAAGCATGCTTAATAATATTAGTGCACGCTTCATCAACCGCCAGAATAATATTTTCAACTATTTTAAGGGGAATGCCGATTTCCAGTGCCCCGGCAGAAACAAAATTCCGAATGGCAGAAAGGTTTTCTGTTCTGCTTTTAACGGTTAATTCATTCTCTTCCAATTTGTGGTTCTTACTTTTCAAGGTTTTTAGACTCGATAAATTTGTTTACTGCTTCATCTTCTGTTTTATAAATTTCATAGAGTAACGGAAAACCGAGCAGATCAAAAATGTTATAAACTTTATCACTCATGCTTGATAATTTTATATCTCCGTTATTCTCTCGCATTTTTTCTATGAATGCCATAAAGACGCCCAATCCGGCACTGCTTATATATGCCAGTTCCGTAAAATTCACCACAGTGCAATATTTTCCTTTTTCAATCAAATTAGAAAAAGTATTTTCAAGCGAAGGTGCGGTATGTGCATCAAGGTAGCCCTGTAAATAGATTACGCTAACTTCACCTAAATCTTTGGTTGAAGCGTTGAATTCTGCCATTCCTTTTCTCCATCAATTTTTAATTTTTGTTTCCATTTAAGTATGACTAAAGTAATGTCGTCATGCTGAGGATGATTTTGTGAAAACAAAGTTACTTCTCGAATAACTTTGTTTGAAATATCGTCAGCATCTTTATCGCAATTTTCAATAAGTATTTTTTCAAAAAGATCACTTCCGAAGTCTTCCAGAAGTTTATTTTTAGCTTCAGTAATGCCGTCTGTATAGAGGACGATTATATCGTTTTCCTTCAAATCAATTTTAATTTCTTCAAGAGTATTAGAAAAGTGATCTGAAAAATTAAGTCCCAAGCCGATTCCTGAAGGTCTTAAATTTTCTATTGAATTGTCTCTTAGAAGAATTATGGGACAATGCCCGGCACGCGATATTAATATAGTCTCATTCTTCAAATCAATAAAGCCATAAGCCGCACTGACAAAGTTTTTCCTGTCCAAAGTCCTCTGCAATATCTCATTAGCTTTAATTAAAATATTTTTAGGGGTTTTAATAGTTTTAGAAAGTGATTCAAAGATTCCTTTTACTTCTGCCATTATAAAGGCAGCAGATATTCCTTTGCCGGATACATCCGCAATTACAAAACCAAAAGTATATTTATCGATTTCAAAAAAATCGTAATAATCGCCACCGACTTCAAAGGCGGGAATAAAAACGGTAGAGATAGATAGACCTTCATAATTAGGATTTTTAGAAGGTAAAATTTTCCTCTGGACTTCTCGAGCAACATCAAGTTCTTTTTCTAAACGCTCTTTAATTATAGATTCCTCAAAAAGTCTAGAGTTTTCAATAGCAATAGAAGCATAATCGGAAAATGTATCCAATGCATTTTTATCTTCATCATCAAAGAGAAAATTATTTTTCTTACCGGTTAATAGATATCCCTTAAGTTCGTTGTGCGCTCTTAAAGGTGAAACTGTAATGTTTGAAAACGATTCGCCGAGTTGAGATTTTTTCTGGAACTTATCCATGCTTATAAAAACAGTTTCATTCAGGTTATATTTATTTTTATTCTCAGCTACAAAAGATGTAATTAGATCAGCATCTAAAAATCCGATACTATTATTGCCTACCGACTTTAAACCACCATTTTCTTGCCAGGCAATCCAGGCGGCATCAGCGTTACTTATTTTTGAGGCAATATCGGTGATTGTTTTTACTAGGTCATCAAAATCTAAAACCTCCGTAATTAACTTACTGAAATATTGAAGCGAAGTAACTTCCTGGGCTTTTCTATCAAAAGCTTCAGCAGTAGGTATATGGAACAAGGTTGTAAAAAATAAAATACTGAAATAAATGGCGCCATAAATTCCGATTATATTAAAAAATTGATTGAGTGCAGGTGAAAATTGATCAAGTAAATTTGCATTATTGTTACCTGAGTTTTTCACAAGGTTTGATACAAAAAGAATTGCAATAATTATCGACAGGAAAAGAAGAATCTTTTTTTCCTTTTTAACTATGAAAGCAATCCATGAGATTTTTATTGAGTTAATAATTATCAATAAAATTGAGATTATAAAAAAAGTGTCTTTTATGTATAATAGATCGGAACTTTGCTGAAGCAGAGTTGAATAAGAAGCCAGAATAAAAAATACGACCATCGTATTAAAATAAGTATTAATGTCACGTTTTTGCTTAAGAGAATAAAGCTCTCGAAAAGCCAGAAAAATATATGAAAGCGAGCCGAGAATAATAAAAGAATAGGCAAAGACAACTAGATTTGAAATAAATCCGGTTTTAGGAAAATAGAGATTATTTTCCGTCGCAAGTCCGCGAAGAATAGTATTGGAAAATGTAATCAGCAAAAAGATCACCGCTGTAAAAATTCCGATATTCATCACCAAATTAAGAGGATTTATTTTCTTTAGATGTATCCAATCCATCAAATAAAAAATAAAAGCTGCAACAGTAAGCCCAACCAACAAATCGTCAATTAATAAATATGTAATTGAATCAGAGCCGGGCGCAAATAATTTGAAGCCAAATAAAACAATTGATAGAACAATAAATGTTTGGAACTTCTGGTTAATCTTCAAAGCCGGGATATCAAATTTCATATTTTTAGGATAATAAATTTACTTTAATTGCAAAATTATATGAAAAGCCTAAATTAGTCGAAATGCAATATTTTGCATTTCACTTCAAAATTAAATTAAGCTAAAATTAGCTTTTTGTAAAGTAGAGTTGTATAAGCGGAAGAAAAATAGGATAGCAGAGAAAATACCACTATGGATGTAAGAATCTACCCGGAGGCTTGGTATGAGCTTTCAGCCGGAATTATCAAATTTCGATAGATTTATGATCCTTGCCTTGCTTTTGATTTTTCGGAAGCTGCTTTTGAAGCTTTTCCATTTGTTTCTGAAATTGCTCTAATTGCTTTTGGACTTGCTGAAGTTCCTTTTCCATTTCTTTTTGATTAAAAGCAGTTGAATCCCCAAAGAATGACCTATAAAATCCTTCTAAAGAATCGGGACTGTTGAAATTAAATCTCCTAAAATCTTTACCTGTCATTGAATTAAGTTTATGATCTTTGAAGTTGAAAGTTGAATCAAGTCCAAATGCTCTAAAATTGAACTTATAACCATCTGTAGAATCGTTATAGGAGTATTTATAGTTAAAACTCTTTCCTCTGCTCATTTCGGGGAAGTTAAATGAAAAACTTCTGAATAAATCCGCAGCCTTACCTAAATTAGTAGCCATACTATCAAGATTCGGATATTGGATTTGCGGAACAAAAACTTGTGGAATATGGATAAGGCATGAGTTGCTATCGACAAATATTTTGAACTCGCCGTTGTATGATGGAATTTTAGTTTTATTTACAAAATTAGAATCAATATGAAAATTAAAAGAGAAATTCTCGCTGTTCTTATTCATCTTTTTCATTTCGTCATTTAATCTTTTCATATTCTGCTTAAATTTTTCTTTATCAAAATAAAAAGAATCTGAAAAAATTGTATCCGGAGTAATGAAAATATATTTATTGCCATTTGCTGATTTAACTTCACTAACTAAACGGGCAACGGAGCCGTTGTTATAATAAGAATTAAAACCTGCAGGTAAAACATTTCGCATTTCTTCCCGGTTAGCCCTGGCAGCGAACGAAACCAGGTCAGCCACAATAGCTTTATTATAATTCCATATATTAGAATTTATTGCAACTGTATTTTTTTCATTAACCAAAACTTGCGATTGCAAATCATCAGCATAATTTGAAAGGATTGAATCAACTTGATGTTTTTGAACACTGTTAAGATTTAAGCCTTTAACGAACTTATCAAGGTTATTAACGTTGCTAAACTGATTGCCATTTTTAATTTCAAAAAATTGGTTACCGTTCTGCCCTGTGCCCAAGAATAAATACTGATGTTTCTGATTATCCAAAGGCAGTTGGTGATAGAAAGCAAAATTAAAAATATCTTCGTTAGTTAAATCTGCCGCATATAATAACGGTTTCAAATTTTGCTTATAAAAATCAGAAATGTTTGATTTTTGCTTTTCCAAAAGATGATTCACAATTCCTGGGTTTACCTTTAAGACGACCATCAAGGCAACACTCAAAGCAATAATACCAGCTATGGGAAAATATTTTCTTATTCGAAAAAACCACGGGCCATCATTTCGAATTGCGGCTGATAACCTGGTATCAAAATAATGATTTTCAGGAACGCTTTTAACGGACGACGATGTTAATTTCTTTACCTTTTTTAGATCGTTTAGCTTTTCCTGCAGATCTTTAGAAAATCGTATTTCATCTTCTAATCTTTTGATTTCAGCTTCGGAAAGTTCATTATCGACATAAGCCGATAATAGTTCATATTTTTTAGTATAAATTTTCATCACATCAACTCACTCTCATAGGGCTTCAAAATATTTCTTAGCCCTTCTCTTGCCCTAAAAATCCTTGACTTCACTGTTCCGATTTCACATTGAATAGACTCCGCAATTTCTTGATAGCTAAGTCCTTCAATATCTTTGAGCAGCAGGGGTATCTTCAGTTTTTCCGGTAACTGATCAATTGCTTTTCTAACAATCTCTGCTATGTCCTTTTCGTCAGGTGAGATACTGTATCCAAAATCTTCTTCTTCATCTTTAATTGGGGTAAATATACTTCGTATCTTAATTTTTCTTAAATGATCTTTACATTTATTAATTGTAACTCGATAAAGCCATGTCGTAAATTGCGATTCAAACCTGAAACGTTTCAAATTTTTGTACACAGTTAAAAAAACTTCTTGAGCAATATCATCAACTAACTCGTGATTATTCAAAGTAAGGTAAATTATATTTCTTACTTTTTCTTTATGACGGAGCACCAATAAATTAAATGTAGACTCATCACCATCTATGAATCTCTTTATCAGTGAAAAATCATCATCCAGGTTTAATATTTGAGGTAATTGCACGTCTGTTTTCTTCTTTTTGTTTTTCATGATTTTAGACGAAGCCTTTAAGTTTTTGTTCCAAAATTTACATTGTGTTTATAGTATTGCCATTTAAATCTTTGTTTTTTATGTCAAGATATTCTTATGATAAATTTCATTGCGTTTCATTCAAAATTCAACATTCATAATTCAAAATTGCGGCTTGCCGCGCTATGGATTTTATGAGATTTTTACATCAATGAATTTATTAAAGGATAAACGATAATTTAATAAGATAAATGAAATAAAAAATTACAATTTTTTATCATCAATAATAATTTTTGATTTACCATTACTCCATAACTCCATCACTCCAATATTCCATTCTTCCATCATTCCTGTTTTTAATGCCTCTCTTAATTTGACCCATCACTTTAGATTCTGCTTTACCTTTCAAAATTCTCATGCGCTCCGTATATTTAAGTTTCATTAAAAGAGAGTTATGAACAATATTAGAAATTTCTGTATTATTGCCCACATTGACCACGGTAAGTCAACCATTGCTGATTGTCTTTTGGAACAAACCCATACAATTTCCGAACGGGAAGCCAAAGCACAGGTCCTTGACGACCTTGAACTTGAAAGAGAACGCGGTATAACAATAAAGTCTCATGCAATTCAAATGAGATACTTAGCTAACGACAAAGTAGAATATACATTAAATTTAATCGATACTCCCGGTCATGTTGATTTTACTTATGAAGTATCCCGCTCACTCGCTGCTTGTGAAGGAGCAGTTTTAATTGTGGATGCTGCACAAGGTGTAGAAGCGCAAACAATAAGCAATCTCTATCTCGCCATCGAAGCGGGACTAGAGATTATTCCTGTTATTAACAAGATTGATCTCCCAAGCGCAGAAATTGATAAAGTAAAAGGACAAATAATCGATCTTATCGGTTGTGAATCTGATGAAATAATATTAGCAAGCGCCAAATCAAAAATAGGAATAATTGAAATTTTAGAAGCTGTCGTAAAAAAAATCCCGGCACCTAAAGGAGACCCCAAAGCTCCGCTTCAAGCTTTAATCTTCGATTCGATATTTGATATTTACCGTGGAGCAGTGGCTTATATCAGGGTTTTTAACGGCACGATTAAGACAAATGACAAACTGAAATGTTTTGTTGTCGACAAAGATATTGATGCCGAAGAGGTTGGAATACTTGGGTTAAGAAAAATAAAAAACGAAGAGCTTTCTGCGGGAAATGTTGGATATCTGATTCCGGGGATAAAAGATGTTCACGACATCAAAGTGGGAGATACAGTAACACATGCAAAGCAAGGCGCAGCACAACCGCTTCCAGGCTATAAAGAAGTTAAGCCGATGGTCTATAGCGGTCTTTATCCTACCGATGCGGATGAGTTTGAAGACCTTCGCGATGCTCTTGAAAAATTTAGATTAAATGATTCAGCCTTGCAGTACCAGCCCGAGACTTCTGCAGCGCTTGGATTTGGATTTAGATGCGGATTTCTTGGACTCCTTCACATGGAGATAGTTCAGGAAAGATTGCTCCGGGAATATAATCAATCAATTATCACAACACTTCCCAACGTTGAATATTATGTTTACAAAAAAAACGGAGAGAAATTAGTAGTTGATAATCCCGCAATGATGCCTACGGTCGGAGATATTGAACGAATTGAGGAGCCTTATGTTAAAGCTCAAATTGTTTGTCCAAGCGAATATGTAGGTAATATTATGAAGTTAGCAACAGACAAGCGCGGTACTTATAAAAATACGACTTACATAGACCCTACACGGGCAGATATCCAATACGAATTTCCACTTGCGGAAATAATCTTTGATTTCTACGATAAATTAAAATCTACTACACGCGGATATGCTTCTTTAGATTATGAATATATTGACTACAGGGAATCTGATTTAGTAAAGCTTGACATACTTCTCAATAACGAGCCGGTAGACGCTCTATCGATGATCGTTCATAAGAGTAAATCTTATGATTGGGGAAGAAAAGTTTGTACAAAGTTGAAAGACCTAATACCGCGTCAGATG
>JAKBMG010000099.1 GCA_021831685.1 Bacteroidota bacterium
AATTTTAGAAATTAACAGTTAAACAATCCTTTTACACTATCCCGTTTAACCGGCGAAATGGGAAGAACAATTTAGAGAGATTGATTTTGCGATGAGAAAGTATGGATCTGTGCTGACGGTTTTGTGAATTTAGGAGAAAAATAGGTAAAGGTTGAGGTTGAAATGTACAAATCTACTGACAATGAACAACTTGCAAAAATAATTAAGTCGTTTAGAGATTGGGGAAGAGATTGTTATTGCTCAGGCGGGGAGAATAATACTTGCGGTAAAAGATTTGCTCAGCGGTTTGGACCTCTCCCTTACGGTTATGATCATAAGTATGTGTATTCCGAAATTGGTTATAACTTAAAGATGACTGATATGCAGGCGGCGGTCGGTGCGGCACAGATTGATAAGCTAAATTATATTGAAAGTATAATTGATCCCTTTATGAATAAAAATTAATTCTCAGTGTTTATCTATGGCTTCTCTGTGTAAAAAAATACTAACACAAAGTTTTGCAGAGGGAACACGGAGAATCACAGAGTAATTTGATATGAAAAAGATAGAAACTAAAAATATTATTGCTGCTCTTAAATATTACAAATCAAACTCAGCATTTAGTGATAGGATTCGTGAATTGGGTTTATTTGGGTCATTTGCAAGTAACACTAACTCTAGAATAAGTGATGTAGACATATTTTTAAAACTTGAACCAGCACGCATGTTTGATTTGATAGGTATTAAGGAAGATATCGAAAAATTATTGCATAAAAAGGTGGATATTGTTGTTGTTAGAAAGTCTATGAATCCATACCTTAAAAAGCAAATCGAAATCTACGGCATCTATGTATAATCAAGAATTGGTGAATGAAGTTCTCAATCAAATTCTAACTTCGACGGAAAGAATACTGAGAAGGATGAGATCAATTAAAACTTCGGAAGATTTCTTAAAGAATGAAAGAAACCTTGAAAAGCTTGATTCAATTTGCATGCAGCTTATTGCGCTTGGTGAAAGCATAAAAAACTTGGATAAGATCACCAAAAAGTCATTGTTAAAAAATTATCCTGAGTTCGAATGGACAAAAGCGATGGGTATGAGAGATATTTTGTCTCATCATTATTTTGATCTAAATAACGATATTGTGTTTGATGTTTGTGTTAATGAAATCCCAAAATTGAAGAAAATAGTAAAAGAAATTATCGATAAAAAATAATTCTCAGTGTTTCTCTGTGGCTTCTCTTCGGCTCTCTGTATCTCCTGGAAAAAAGAATTATTGAGCAATATGCAATTGCTGGCGGAACGGCTCAATTTTATTATATCGAACCATCGGTTACTTACGATCTTGATTTAATTGTGCATATTGCAGACGAAGAAAAGAATTTGAATCCTTTGTCGGTAATTTACCAGTGGGCGGAGGAACACGGATATAAAACCGAAAATGAACATATCGTTATTGAAGGTCTACCGGTTCAGTTTTTATTGGCGTATAATGAACTAGTTAAGGAAGCTTTAGAAAATAGAGCTGAAATAAATATCTTCAATGAAAAAACATATATTTTAAAGGCAGAATATTTAATGGCGATAATGTTACAGACGGGAAGATTGACCGATCGAGAAAGATTAGCCAGATTTTTTGCTGAAGCTGAATATGATAATGAACTTTTCCATTCAATTATAAAACGATTCGGATTAGAAGATATATACAAGAAAAATTACGAAGGGCAAAATGGATAAAGATTACCTTTTGAAAGTAGCTGAAGCTAAATCTGTCTATCATGAAAAAAAGGCGCAGCTGCCTTATGAAGAAAAAGTCAAAATCATTATCGAGCTTCAAAAAATAAAGGAGGCATTTGAAAGCCACAAAAAGACGTATAATTTTTCTGACATAAAGAAACATTGGAGTATCCCGGTGTAGGAAGAATTCATAACTGATAATAAAGAATTTGCCCAAAAAGCAAAACATATAACCACCACTGCAAAACTTCCACACAAATGGGAATATATACATG
Source organism: Bacteroidota bacterium (assembly GCA_021831685.1). Classification (GTDB taxonomy): domain Bacteria; phylum Bacteroidota; class Ignavibacteria; order Ignavibacteriales; family Ignavibacteriaceae; genus FEN-1297. The sequence continues at coordinate 1,993 of JAKBMG010000099.1, forward strand.
ATGAAGTAGGATATAATTATAGGTTGACAAATGTTACGGCAGCAATCGGCGTTGCTCAAATGGAAAATCTTGAGAGTATTTTACTTAATAAAAGAGAAACAGCTAAATTGTACTCAGAATTTTTTAAGAATCTTGAGACTAAATTTATTACTGAACAGCCAAATGTAAAAGCAAACTATTGGCTTAATTGTATACGGTTAAAAAATAGAGAAGAACGTGATAAATTCTTAGAGGAAACAAATTCTAATGGTGTAATGACACGTCCAATCTGGCGTTTGATGAATAAATTAGAAATGTATAAAGAATGCCAAACAGGTAATTTGTATAATTCGGTAAAACTCGAGGAAACTGTTGTAAATATTCCAAGCGGCTATAGGATATAAATATTTTATGTACAGCGATAAAATAAAATATTGGGTTGAAATCTCTGACGATGATTTGGAAACTGCTGAAATTTTATTAGATAAGAACAAACTTTTATATTGCGGTTATCTTTTGCAGCAATCTATTGAAAAAATATTAAAAGCCTATTACCAAAAGGAAATGAATGCATATCCATCAAGAACGCATAACTTAATTTATCTTTGCTAAGTTACAGAGATTATTGCAGAGTTGAACAATACTCAAGAAGATTTAATTTATTCTCTTAATCCGTTAAATTTAGAAACAAGATATCCAGAATACCGTGAGAAAATTGCAAAATCATTGACAAAAGAAAAAGTTAAAGAATTATTAGACAAGACTAAGGAGTTTCAAAAATGGATAAAACAGAAGTTATGAGAAAAGCATACGAATTTTCAATACTTGCGAAAAGTTATTTAAAATTTAGCAGCGCTGTTTTATTTGGTTCTTATGTTAACGGTAAGCCAAGAGAAGACAGCGATATTGACATTGCTTTTTTTGTCGATAATATAGGAGAGAATAAAGATTATTTTTCTTTATTAATTCAGCTTAATAAATTAACCAGAAAAGTCGACAGCCGCATTGAACCGCATATTTTTGAAGATGAAACTAAAAGCGGCTTTGGAGAATTAGTTAAATTAAATGGCGAAGTAATTAAATTAGTTAGTTAAGAACTTTTGGCGTTTGATGAATAAACTAGATATGTACGAAAACTGCAACTCCGGTAATTTGGAAAATGCAGAATGGTTGGAAGAAAGAGTTGTTAATATCCCTTCTGGTTTTAGAATATAAACATGGGAAAAATAATTGTTATCGGCGGCGGAGGACATGCTAAAGTATTAATTAGCGTTATCAAAAAAAATTTGCAATTTGAATTATCCGGGTATGTCGATATTAATGACCAAGGCGAAATACTAGGCGTGAAATATTTGGGCAATGATTCTAAATTAAATAAAATATTTTCTCAAGGGATTATTAATGCGGCGATTGGCATTGGACAAATAAATGTTACACAAAAAAGATTTAACGTTGTAAAGAATATGATGGATATAGGTTTCGCTTTCCCTTCGATTATTTCTAAAGATGCAATTGTGAATGAAGTTGTTTTAATAGACGAAGGGACGCAGATTTTTGACGGCGCTGTTGTAAATAGCGGCGCGAGAATCGGCAGGTTTAGCATTATTAATACTAAAGCAACTGTTGAACATGATTGTAAAGTTGGAAGCTTTTGCCACATTGCTACCGGTGCAGTTTTAAGCGGGGGTGTTGAAGTTGATGATTTTTCAATGATTGGCTCAAATGCAGTGATTGTCCAATATAAAAAGATAGCATCAAATTGTATGATTGGAGCCGGAGCTGTTGTTACAAAAGATATTACCGAAGCAGGTGTTTACTTTGGCAACCCGGCAAGGCAAACGAAATGATAAAAACATTCATCATTGCAGAAGCCGGCGTAAACCATAATGGTTCTCTTGATTTAGCTTACAAATTAATTGATGCTGCCAAAGAAGCTGGCGCTGACGCAGTAAAATTCCAATCATTCAAAGCCGCAAGCCTTGTTTCCAAGAAAGCTGAAAAAGCAGAATATCAGAAAAGAACTACTGATTCTAATGAATCACAATATGAAATGATCAAACGGCTGGAACTGAGCTTTGAAGATCATATTAAGTTAATTGAGTATTGTAAAAGCAAGAATATTATTTTCCTTTCATCCCCTTTTGATTTGGATAGTATTGATTTATTGAATAATCTCGGATTGGACACTTTTAAAATACCATCTGGGGAGATAATAAATCTGCCCTATTTGAAAAAGATAGGTACGCTGAATAAAAATGCAATTCTTTCAACAGGTATGGCAGATCTAGGTGAGATTGAAGATGCATTGGATATCCTCATAGAAAGCGGAACTAAAAAAGAAAACATAACGGTACTTCATTGCAATACAGAATATCCTGCACCTTTTGAAGATGTAAACTTAAAAGCAATGTTAACAATTAAAAATGCTTTCGATGTTAAGGTTGGTTATTCTGATCATACGCTGGGAATAGAAGTTCCTATTGCAGCAGTAGCTTTAGGCGCTGGAGTTATAGAGAAACATTTTACTCTCGATAAAAACATGGAAGGACCTGATCATAAAGCGTCACTAGAACCGCAGGAATTAAAACTAATGGTTGAAGCAATTAGAAATATTGAAGAAGCATTAGGAAATGGAATAAAGAAACCGCCAAAATCAGAAATAATAAATATTAATATCGTAAGGAAGAGCATTGTTGCAAAAAAAACTATTCGTAAGGGAGAAATATTAACTGAGGAAAATCTAACTGTAAAAAGACCTGGAAACGGAATTTCTCCGATGCGATGGGATGAAATTATAGGAACAAGCGCAGGGAAAGATTATACAGAGGATGAGAGCATATGAGTGCAATCATCAAATTAGAAAATATTCAAAAACTTATTTTAGAGATACGGGGTCAAAAAGTAATTGTCGACAGTGATGTTGCGGAGATATATAAGTTAGAAACTCGAGATGTTAATAAAGCTGTTAAAAACAATCCAGATAAGTTCCCAAATGGTTATTTTTTTGAACTGACAAAAGATGAACTGGATACTTTGCGGGGGAAATTTTCCACCGCAAAATTTTCAAAAACAAGAGTGCACCCAAAGGCTTTTACTGAAAAAGGGTTATACATGTTGGCAACCATATTGAAAAGTAAAACCGCTACTCAAACGACCTTAGCAATAATAGAAACGTTTGCTAAGATAAGAGAATTATCAAGAAATATTAAAGATTTGGCTGAACTAAAAGATGAGAATAAAAAGAACAGTTTGCTAAAAAAGAGTGGTGAGATAATAGTTGAAATTCTTGTAGAAAATTAAAAATGAATAATAATTATATCGAGGATGTATAACGATTGAGCAAAATTTTAATTACCGGTGGTGCCGGATTTATAGGCAGTAATCTTGTTGATCACTTCCTTGAACAAGGGCATGAGATTGTTTGTCTCGACAACTTAAGTACGGGTTTCGAACATAATATTAGTCACCATTTTTATAATTCTAAATTTAGGTTTATTAAAGGGGATATAAGGGATATAGAAACATGCCTAAAAGCTATTGACGGATGTGATTATGTCTCTCACCAGGCAGCACTTGGTTCTGTTCCAAGGTCAATTACTGATCCTGCTAATACCAATTCTGTAAACATTGACGGATTTTTAAATATGTTGATTGCCGCAAGGAATGCCAAAGTGAAAAGATTTGTTTATGCGGCAAGTTCGAGCACTTATGGTGATTCGAAAAAACTTCCTAAAGTTGAAAATGAAATAGGTAAGCCGCTTTCACCTTATGCTATCACAAAATATGTCAATGAGCTTTACGCTGATGTTTTTTCAAAAACGTATGGAATGCAATGTATAGGTTTGTGTTATTTTAATGTTTTCGGAAAAAGGCAAGACCCTAATGGAGCTTATGCTGCGGTTATTCCTTTGTGGGTTAAAATGTTAATAAATCATGAAAGACCGATTATAAACGGCGACGGCAGTTACAGCCGGGATTTTACTTATATAGAAAATGTTATTCAAGCAAATGAAAAAGCTCTCTTTACAACTGATGAACAAATCTTCAAAGGTAAAAAAGAGTACTATAACTTAGAATTGGAAGAACACAAATATCTCTTACAGTATCAAAACAAATTGACTTCCCAAGATTCCAGTATTCCATCTTTCCATGATTCCGGTTTTAATTTCTCTGAAGTATTTAATATTGCTTACGGCGGCAATACAACATTAATTAAATTGTTTGAAGCCTTGCGTGATAATCTGGCAAAATATGATAAAGAAATAGAAGCGATTGTACCGGAATTCGGGCCGTTTAGAACGGGTGATATTCCTCATTCTCAAGCGAGTATTTTAAAAGCAAAGACTATTATAGGGTATAAACCAATAGTTGATGCATTAGAAGGATTTAGTAAAGTTAGTAAGTGGTATTATGATAATCTTAAATAGGACAGTTGTACAGCCAGTAGTGATTCCAGTTTAGGATAAGTTGTACTTGTAATGGGCAAATTAAACTCAACTTAATAGATTAAACAAATAAACAAAATATTGCAAAATAACATACAGCGATATATAAACTCACTAACAACTTTATAATATGGAACAACTTACTACTAATAATTATTGGACAAAACATTGGGAAAATTCTCCTTATAGATTAGTCAATTTAAATTCTCATTTTGACTTTGAATTGTTTCAGGTATTTTCCAAAATAAAAGAGAGTTTGGATAAGGGTGATAACATTCACGTATTAGAAGTAGGATGTGGTAATTCGACTTGGCTCCCATTCTTACGGAAAACATTTGGTTGGGAAATTACAGGACTTGATTATAATGAATTAGGAGTAAGTAGGTCAAAGAAAATTTTAGAAGAAATGGGCGTAGATGGAATGATCTTTCAACGAGATTTATTCGAGAATAATATAGATTTAGCAAATAAGTTTGATCTTGTATATTCTGGAGGATTTGTCGAGCATTTTGACGATCTTGAGAAAGTTATTCTAAACTTAAAAAAGTTTATCAAACCTAATGGGTATATTTTAACAACAATTCCTAATCTTTTTAACTACTCAATAATAATAGAAAAGATTATCGGGAGGAAAATTTTAAGCGCACACAAATTTATAAACTTAGAAGCTTTAGTCAATAGTCATGAAGTAAATGGCTTTGAAACAATTGATAGCGGGTACGTTGGTTTTGGAGGAATATTAGTCCCCGATAAATATAATTTATTATCTAAAGTATTAATGTTTATTGGGAGTAAATGCTTTGGACTAATTCGTATGACAATAAAAGTTTTGAAGTTCGATCTTCCCATTAATAAAAATACTTCAACTATCATTGTCTATATTGGAAAATCGAATTAATTGAAAAATCTTAGAAATATTAGCTCGATAGCTTTTGGTGATGGGATTTCTAAAATTGCGGCATTTATTGCAACACCTTATTTAGCAATAAAACTGCAGCCTGTTGCTTTTGGTAATGTTGGCGTTGTAATGGCAATTTATTCATTTATGAGTGTCTTTGTTCAGTTCGGAACAAATGAATATGGTATTCTTAAAGTATCACCGAACAGGACGATAGAAAACATAAGAACAACTCTTTGCGGCATTATTTCCCTACGTCTTATGTTATTATTAATCTCAACAGTAGTGTTGATCTTTGCGATACTTGTCTTTGGTTTTCTTTCAAGTCATTGGTTACTTTTAGCTGCTGGTTTCATAACGCTTTTTGTTTTCAGTATTGCTGTGGATTGGGTTTTCATTTCAATAGAAGAAATGTGGATCACATCTTTTATTCGAATGTTATCTAGGATTATTTATGTTTTGCTTATCTTTTGTTTAATCTCAAAGCCTGAAGACGCTGCAATTGCCATAGCAATACAAGGCGCAACAGAACTATTGGTTGTGTTTTCGCTTTGGCTGATTTTATTTAAACGGAAAGCAATCAATATTTGGATTTTTTCATTGAAGGAAATTTATCCAATTTTTAGAGGAGCACTTCCCATACTTTTAATGACGTTGAGTGTGAGCGTATTTGGGAGTATCGATATTTTACTATTGGGGTGGCTGAAATCTCCTGAAGAAGTTGGGTACTATTCCGCCGCTTTGAAATTATTACTGTTCGGAATGAGTATCAGAATAACTTTAGGGCCATTCATCTTTCCCAAAATTGTTAAAGCATGGAGTATTTCAAAAGATCACTCTCAAGAATTTCTAAGAAATGTACAAGTATATGCAACCTCTATTGCTATTGCTGTAGGTATCATTGGATGTATTTATTATGTAAATATTACTCAATTAGTTTTAGGGTATCAATATAAAAACAGTGGTCCGGTTTTCGCTGTAGTTATCTGGGTCGCGTTTTTTGAGATTATTGGCTTTGTGTTTGCTTATTTCGTGTTTTCCATCGATCAAAAACTTTATACAAAAATTGTCATTACTTCAGCAATAGCCAATATAGTTTTTAATGTTATTTTAATCAAAATGATAGGAATATTAGGATCAGCAATTGCTTATGTAATTTCGTCGGCAATGATTGCTGTGATAAGTTTTCTCTATATACGTCGTCAAGGAATAAAACCAAATATTTGGAAAGATATTAGTTTACCAGTTATTATTGGTATTATATCATTTAGCACTACTTATATATTTTTACATTCTCTGTCGTTAATCTTCTCCCTAGTTTCTGGAATCGGATTATTTGTTGTATTATTATTTTCATTTAAGATCATTCAGTGGAGTAATTTAAAAGTTCAATTAGGATTAAGTTAGATTTTTCTTTTTAAATGAAGATTGAGAGTTAAACAGGCGTTTCAAATAAGTGACATAAATTTAATTTGGATATTGTAGAAAATTATATGATTAACTCACCTTACGCATGAGGGTGCAAAAGTGGAAAGATTGATGTAGTTTTGTAGAGAAGCAAAATGAGGTAAATATGAATAAGC
>JAKBMG010000184.1 GCA_021831685.1 Bacteroidota bacterium
GAAGAATATAAGAATGATGGGAAAAGCGCATGGGAAGATTTCAAGACAGGTTTTAATAAGGATATGGATAAACTTGGGAAAGCAGTAAAAGATTTAACTTCTGATAATGATTAACAGACGATGGAGTCATTTTAATTTGCAAGAGAACAATCTGCGGAAATCCTTCCCCTCAGGGAAAGATTATTCTCTTATATTAACGTGTCAAGCAACAGAACGAAGTAAGGTAAAATAAAATGAAAATACTATACATATTATTTTTTTCGCTTTTCATTCACTCATTACTTTGTGCACAAAATAATTTTGTAATTGAGAGAACAATTCCCTTTGAACAAGATACATGGTTTAATCGGCAGTTATCAAAGAGCGAGATAAATCGATTTTCAAATTTAGTTTCTAATCTTAATGAAACATCTTTCGCAGACACTATCAATACCGCTTTGACGGATACTATGAAATATAACATGTATGGTGATTTACTGAATGATGACCCTGTATATAACAAAAGGACTCCCTTGTGGAATCCGGTCGTTAAGATTACTATCCAAAATGTGCTCTTAAATTTGGTTGATCATTATGCTATGCATTTTGATTGGGCGGTAGTGGGTTTCTCTACATGGAACCGAACTTTCTTACGCTCAGGTTTCCCATGGAATAATGGATGGAATTGGGACAATGATAGATTTGGCAATGACTTTTTACTTCATCCTTATACTGGAGCAGGATATTTTAATGAGGCACGAGCTTCAGGGTATAATTTTTGGGAGTCTTCGGCTTTTACATTCTTCGGCGCGTATGAGTGGAAGCTATTCGGAGAAAATGACGGTCCGGCGAAGAATTCTCTGATCGCTACAACTCTCGGCGGTATGTTTCTTGGCGAAACTTTGTACAGATTAGGTTCGGACGTTATCGACGAAAGAAGTACAGGTGTAGAAAGAGTAGGAAGAGAAATCGCGGCATTCTTTATTAGTCCTGGAAGGTCTTTCAGCAGATTCTTTGATGGAAAATTATTCAATCATCTCACAGGGGATGTTTATCAAACAGAACCTCTTAACATAACATTAGCCGCCGGGTATCATAGAGTAAATGAAGGGACTGCAATCGAAAATGCGGCATCTAATAGCCTTATTCTCGATATGATTCTCGATTACGGAAACCCATTTGAAAAAATAACCCGGAAACCATTTGATTATTTCAATCTCCGTGCGGATCTCGATTTTGGTGTGGGAAGAAAAATTGTTGCTAATATAACTGGATATGGCATATTATACGGCAGTAATATTCAAATCGGCAATTTGGAAACGTTAGCTGGAATATATCAACACATGGACTATTTTGATAATAATACTTTTGAATTGGGCACTTTTGCCTTTGGTCCAGGAATTATATCTAAGCTGCCAATGAGCAATAATTCAAGTCTTTACACTGATCTTCATCTCGGAATAGTTCCTTTTGGCGCACTCAGTAAAAGATTTGGGTCTATTGATACTACTCAGGTAGGGGACTTCAATTTCGTAGGCGGAGCAGAATTAAAACTTGAAAGCACTTACAATATTGGCGGATGGGTAGATATTTCGTTTATAGGCTACTACTGGTGGCTTCATACTTATAAAGGAATTGCGGGAAATGCCTATGTAGGATTAATCAGACCCAGAATTACATTCAAGGTTTTCAACAATTTAAGCATTGGAATTGAACATATGATATACTACAGCGATAGATACCCGCGAGACTTTACAAGCGTTCATACAGTAAGAACAGAAGAAAATATTTTCTTTCAACTATTCTTAGAAGAGTTCAGATTTAAAAAGTAGTCTGATTTATTTTCATTAACAAGCAAATAATTTAATGGACAGAAACATGAAAAAGATATCTTTAGTAATCATTTTGACAATCCTATGGGGACATTCCCTATTGGCACAAGATACCTCGTCACAGAATTCCAAACAAAGTTTTAACTATACTTTTTCTCAGTTCGGACGTGAAACCGTTGACTTCGTCAAACAGCCTGCCAAATGGGATGGAAGCGATTGGCTAACAATTGCTTTGGTAGGTGCCGGAACTTTTTTAGTCGCACAAGCGGATCAACCAATTCGCACTGATGTATTAAAAGATCAAAGGTATTACTACAGCGCTCCTATCGTAACTGGAAGAGTGTGGGCAGAAATATATTCACCAGTAATATTGTTCAGCGGATTTGCAGCATTTTCTCTTTTAACTAATGATATCGGCACAAGAAAAATCGCTTATGAAATTGGACAGGCATCTCTTTATGCCGGGGCACTTTCCTTTGTCTTAAAACTTGTAATTGGTAGATCGAGACCTTACTTAAACGAAGGTAACAGTTTTTTCCGTCCCTTCTCTTCTATTTTTAACCAGGATAATAAATCAATGCCAAGTGGTCACTCTACGGTAGCATTCATACTTTCAACCGTTCTTTCAAGGAATGCTAAGTCACCCGTTTTGAAAGTGCTGGCTTACTTACCCGCTGTTCTCACTATGATTTCCCGCGTTTATCAAGATCAGCATTGGGTATCCGATACTTTCGCAGGAGCTGCCCTTGGTTATTTTGTCGGTACATGGGTAGTCGATCAGCATGAGCAAAGCAATTCGCCCATCAAAATTACATCGGCATTTCCCCTTACTATTAGTATAGCTCTAAACTAAGTCAAAGAAAATTTTTTATAAGTAATATCAATTATTATAAAGGAGATTAGTCAAATGAATAAAACAGACATTAAACACTCAATCAAAACGTTGCCAGTAATGGTAATGCGTTTTTGTAATCATTTATTCGAAGAATGGATTATAGGTAACAATACGAAAAATAGATCTAAACGATTTGATGCACAAAAACAGTTGGATGAAGGTTCCGGCTACAGTTACTTTCGTTTTTGGTGTCGCAATCAGCATGCTGTACTATAGAAATAAAGTTTTAATTAGACAAAATTTATAACAACAATTATAACGGAGGACTATTATGAAAGGTAATGAAAAATTACTCGTAATTCTTAATCAGCGCTTAGCTGATGAACTAACAGCCATTAATCAGTATATGGTACATTCAGAAATGTGCAGCAATTGGGGGTATGATAAGCTCCACAATGCGATAGAAAAGCAGGCAATGGATGAAATGCACCACGCCGAATGGCTCATTCAGCGTATTATTTTCCTTGAGGGCATTCCTGCTGTATCCAAGTTGAATCTGGTAAAGATCGGTAAGACGGTGCTCGAGATGGTTAGCAACGACCAGGACGCAGAGATTATGGGATTAATGGCTTACAATGCCGCTATTAAACTTGCCCATGAAGTATCTGATGAAGGTAGTGCTGATCTTCTAACAAAGATACTCAGAATGGAAGAGGGACATGTCGATTGGGCAGAAATCCAGCGAGCACAGATTGATCAAATGGGCATTGAAAATTATTTAACAAATCAGTCTGAAAGTGCAGTAAGGTAATTATTATGAAAACAAAATATCTATTTCTCTCGATAATCCTGATTATCGTTTTTACATTATCCGTGTATGGACAGTCTAAATACAAAGAGAAAACAAAGTCCGTTGTTAAGAAAAACGATATTTCAAGCGCGATGGGTAAACCGGTTTTTGAATTAACTGTAGATAGTCTTAACACAAAGGTATGGATATTAACCCAATGGAAGTATCAGGAAATGATGAAGACACGTATGGGTAAGGCTATGGGCAAGATGAAAAGTGACAACATGGCGATGAATAAGGGAACAAAGGAAGCGGCTATGACCGGAACACATTACTTTATATTTGACGTAACAAATATTACAAATGGAAAAGAATTCGCCGACACCAGTGCCAAGGTTGAAATTGTTTCCCCGTCAAAGAAAGTAGCTTCGGTAATTCTTCAGCCTATGATGAATCACTTCGGCGCCGGTATATCGCTGAAAGAAAAAGGAGAATATCTGTTTACTATTAATCTCAATATTGGTTCGGGATACAAGACTACGCAATTCAAATACAAGATAAGGTAAGAAACATTATGTATGCTGATCATTGTATTATATGCATGGACGCACTGCCTGGAAGATTAAATTATGGAACTTATTTTTCTTCTTAAGGGAATTTTCATTGGTTTTGCAATGGCAGTACCAATTGGACCAATTGGAATTATGTGTATCCGCAAGACACTTACCGAGGGACGGTTACGAGGACTAATAATAGGTCTTGGAGCTGCGACTGCGGATTTACTTTACGGTTGTGTTGCTGCATTTGGACTTACATATATTTCCAATGCAATTTCAACTGAGAAGTTATGGATACGGCTGATAGGAGGAACGCTTCTTCTTTTCCTGGGCATAAAAACATTTCGTGCCAAACCTGCCGATCCTAAGTCTAATATCCACAGCAGCGGAATGCTCGGATCTTATCTCTATACTGTTTTCCTTACACTCACTAATCCCTTAACCATCTTTGCATTTATTGCTGTGTTTGCCGCACTTGGGTTAGCAAATGAAGTTAATATTTTCTCCGGATCAGCTCTTGTTTTAGGAGTTTTTACAGGTTCATGTTTATGGTTCCTGTCCCTTAGTTCCGGTGTCACACTATTCAGGAAGAAATTGGACATAATCGGACTGGGATGGGTAAACAGAATTGCCGGTATTTTAATAATTCTCTCAGGTGTTATTGCAATAGTGAGTGTGTTATAAATATTATCTTATCCCAGGAGAATTCATGGAAGAATTTTTGGAATGATATGAAAAACCTTTCATTCCCACCTCTCCGGTACTCCCTTTTCCGAGTGTTGAGTAACTGGAGCTCGCCTAAAAGATGTAGTCCTTTTTTCATCCCTTTGGTCGATTGTATATAGACCATAAATAGTTGCATCTTGTTGATGTAATGAGTAAAGAATTGTTCAACAATAGTATTTTATATTTAAGCGAAATAAGACTATGAAAAAAATAAGATTATTACTCATCGAAGATAACCGCTTACTTCGGGATGGGATCCTTTCAATTCTTAAACCTCAGAAGGATATTGTTATAATCGCCGCATCCGGAGATGGTAAGAACACTCTTGTAAAAATAAAACAGTTAAAACCAAATGTAGTTCTTCTAGATTTGGGATTGCGAAGTCAAAATAGTTTACATGTAGTGGAAATAGTGAAAAAAGATTTTCCGGAAGCAAAAATCATTATTATGGATCTTGCGCCGGTACAAGCCGATATTTTACAGTATGTAAAAGCAGGCGCCAACGGCTTTATCCTGAAAGACGCATCACTTAATGATTTTTTAATCACGATACGATCAGTAGCAGAAGGATCAACTGTTCTTCCGCCTCTACTGGTTGATTCCCTCTTTTCCCAGATTGTTGATCATGCTTTAAGAGAAGGTAAATCAAAACTAAAAGAAGCAGTCCAGATGACTCAGCGTGAACGGGAAGTTATAGCGCTACTTAGTGAAGGTATGGGCAACAAAGAGATTGGTCAAAAGATGCATGTTTCAACTTATACAATTAAGAGTCATATTCATAATATTATGGAGAAACTTGCATTACACACACGCCTGGAAATTGCTAATTATTCTTATAATGATGAAAGTCTAAATGCAATAACCAAAAGTATTTCGATGATAAACTATTAGTTAAATATACGCTGTCCATTCTAATTATTGTTGGATAAAACAGCATAATAAAAAAAAGGAACAACATCATGCGTTATTTTCTCGTGTTAATCGTAGCATTATTCTTGTCAAGTACTTCGAGCAATTTATATGCACAAGTACATGTTGACATCGGTTTCAACTTAGGTACTCAACCGGCTTGGGGTCCTACCGGTTATGACTATGTTGATTATTATTACCTGCCGGATATAGATGTTTACTACAGTGTCCCTCTACATCGTTATTACTATAATAACAGAGGACGTTGGGTAAGTAGTGCATATTTACCATCACGCTTTCATAATTATAACTTCTATAATTCATATAAAGTAGTTGTGAATGAGCGGGAACCGTGGCGAAATGATCAGGCATACAGAGAGAAATATTCTTCTTATAAAGGGCGTCATGATCAGCAGTCAATCCGCGATAGCCGGGATTCAAAATATTTTATAAATAAAAACCATCCCGAACATAAAAACTGGGTAAAGCAACAAAAACATGGTAAGGAAAATTACAATGGTTGGTATAAAGGGAACAATGGCAATGGTAACCATAAGGATAATAATCATAAAAACGAGCGAGGCAATCACGGACACAAGGGGAAATAATAACTGGTTTTTGACTTACTTGATCCATCTCAAGTAATTGCTGGAAAATTGGAGTAATGGAAGTGAGCACTATTTTCATTATTCCATTATTCCATTATTCCATCATTCCACTATTTCTTTTACTTTCCCTCACCTAATTTTACCAATTATGAATGCACTCTGAATACACTCTCAATGCACTCTGAATGCGCTGTGACCACTATGATCTAGGCATGCTTCTGTATTAAACTTATGTCTCATCGTTTCCTATAATATTGGCATATAAATCTTTGTTTTTTATGGCCTGCCTGCCGAGAGTGTTGCACAATTCCAAAATGTCATTTCGACCGGAGGGAGAAATCCCATGTATAGCTTAAGTACACAAGTTGAACGTGGTATATCTCAGTCGTTTACTCCTTCGATATGACATCTGGAAGTTTCTGCAATTTGACCTTATTTCATAAATAGCAATTATTTATATCCCCCCAAGGGATTAGTCCTTTTTTCATCCCTTTGCTCGATTGAATGCACTTCTCTCAAAATCTAACTTAACTCATGAAAAAAATTAGATTGTTATTAATTGAAGACGATCCATTACTTCGCAACGGAATTATCGCGATGCTTAAAAAGCAGAATGATATTAAAATTATTGCATCATCCGGTAACAATGAGAATAATGTCATAAAAATCAAGCAATTAAAGCCAGATATAATTCTTTTAGATTTAGGGTTGCGCAACATGAATAGTTTGGCCGCTGTAGAGATTGTAAAAAAAGATTTTCCGAATGCAAAAGTGATTCTAATAGATCTTGCACCTGTGCAGGGAGATATAAATCAATTTGTTAAAGCCGGGGCTTCCAGTTTTATCTTAAAAGATGCAACACTTAATGACCTTCTTATAGCAATCCATACAGAAACCGAAGGTGCAAATGTATTTCCGGCTAATTTAAACAGATCTCTCTTTCCTCAAATAATAGAGCATGGACATAAAGGGAGTAAAATAAATTTGAATAAAACTGCTCGTATAAAAAAACAGGAGCTGGAGGTTATTAGATTTATTGGTGATGGTCTGAGTATTCAAGGAATCTGTCAAAAGTTACACGTTACAACCTTTACAGTTAAAAGTCATATTCAAAACATAATGGAAAAGCTTGCATTGCATACACAAATGGAAGCAGCAAACTATTCTTATTCAACCGGGACTTTCAAAAAGATTATAAAAGATATTTCATTGGTTAATAAAACATTATTAAGTCACTTTACACAAAAAGGAATATTTACATGAAACACTACTTTCTTCTAGTAATCGCGCTTTTTCTTTTAATTGCCGTTAATAAGACCATTGCACAAGAACGACCCTTTGGTCTTGGCGTGATGTTTGGGGAACCGACAGGAATTAGTGCAAAATTATGGACATCAAATAACAACGCGTTCGATTTTGGCCTTGGTTGGTCATCGTTTAACAATGAAAACGATTCAAGAAACAGCGTTAATTTTCACATGGATTACCTCTGGCATTCATTTAATGTAATCAGTTCTACCGAACGATTCCCTTTATACTATGGCTTCGGAGGACGTTTCACAAGCGGTGGAAATGAAAGCTCATTCGCTATTCGAGGTGTATTCGGTATTGCCTGGCTACCGCGCAATACTCCAATAGATATCTTCTTTGAACTGGCTCCGACATTCGAGCTTACACCTTCTTCCGGTTTTACTATCGATCCTGCTCTCGGGATAAGATATTTCTTTTAATTAAGAGAAAATAATTGTGGATTGTTTAACAAATAAAAGGATACTAAAATGAAACTATTTACTCTAATATCGCTAATGCTTTTGGGCTTTGCACAGTTTATTCTTCCGCAAGACTCGGTTATAACCCCAAAAGATAATGCTATGTCGAACGTGTTCGGTGTTACCGCTGAAGGAGGGGTAACATTAGGATTCACCGATTATAGCACTTCCAAGACAGACTACACAGGGAAAGTCTCGCTGGAATACTATTTCCCTTCTACGGGTATGGGAAGCTTTGGCTTAAGAGCATTTGGACAGGAAGGATTCGTCTCCGGGAGCGGCGCTCAAGCCTCTTGGAGGAATCCTACTAATGAATTTTCAACTAGACTTGACATGTACGGCGGCGGAATGATGTATGCTCTTTCTATTGATAATTCCTTTTACCCTTGGATCGGAATTGGCGCTTCTAACCTTTGGTTTTACCCTAAGGATGGTAATGGAAATCAATTACCGAATTTTAAAGAAGGAAATTATTCTCATTACATGCTGACTATTAATGGTGACGTAGGAGTTCGATTTATGGTTTCGAAGAGCTTAAGCCTCAACGTAAACGGTGGAATAATAGTAGCAAGTAAAGATCATCTGGATGATATAAGCTCCGGTTCTAATAGTGATTTGCTATACACTGCTACGGTGGGTCTATCATACTACTTTGGCAGGGCTAAAGATTCTGATGGTGATGGCGTTCCGGATTATATGGATAACTGCCCTAACACACCTGTTGGCGTTGCAGTAGATGCTACAGGCTGCCCGCTTGATTCTGATGGCGATGGCGTTCCGGATTATCTTGATAAATGCCCTAACACACCTGCTGGCGTTCAAGTTGATGCTACAGGCTGCCCGCTTGATTCCGATGGTGAC
>JAKBMG010000191.1 GCA_021831685.1 Bacteroidota bacterium
CCGTATCGCGCTTAAGAACATCTCTGATTAGATAAACAGCAAACAATAGTCCAATAATACTAATGGCAAAAATTAACTGAAGTTCCATCGATCACCTCTATTTTAGTTTGAATTAGATATTTCTTTCCACTGCTGTCCCGTTAAGAAAATGGCAGCAGCTATAAGTTTTTTAATTTAGTAATGTTATAGACATTTTTTCTAAAATCGATTTGAATAAAAAATCATTTTTGTAACAACTTGTAATTCAATAATATTTTTTCATTTTAGCCGCAACAATCTAAGGCATAAAATGAATCAAGGAAAAACAATCTTTTCGCAAATTATGAACTTCATTCCCAAAAATATTTTTGATGATTTTGTCTCTGAAGACAATTATCGCTTCAGAAACTTCTCTTGCTGGGATCAATTTCTCTGTTTAGCTTTTGCTCAACTTACCTTCAGAGAATCACTTCGCGATATTGAAGTCGCAAACGACTCCGTATGCGGAGTTTGCCTTCGCTCTAATTCAGAAAAACTTTATCACATGGGAATAAAAGGGAACATCTCAAGAACCAATTTATCACGTGCTAATGAAATCCGTGATTCACTTGCTTGACACGGACTATGGGCTACAAATTCACTCTGTCCACAGAGATATTGGTAGTAGACATTCTCCGAGTATTGTTCTACTACGCTTTCATCTGAAATATTACGGAGATGTTTTAATATTAATAACCCTACCATTAACCGAATCGGCAGAGCAGGACGCCCATTATCAACGCAGTAAAGCGCGCTGAAAGCTTCCTCAAATTGTTGCCAGTTAATTCTTTCTGCCAAGATGGATAATGAATGTTTCTGATCTAATGTGTCTTTTAACGAAATAAACATACTGACTTGTGATTTCTTTTCTGTCTTTTTTATCATATTATTTTGCAAGCTTTTTTATCCAAATTTACTATTTCTTGCATTTATTTTCTATCGTTTTTCCTTCTATCTTATTTTATTTTAATACCTTATTGACTTTTAAGGACCGACTTAATTATCTTTTTCTTAAGGTCAACACCAGGCAAAATAACGCTATTAAAATGGGGTACTTTTATTTTCCAGCTAACTGCAGCAGATAGATAATCGGGAAGTTGGGTTTTATGACAAGTAGAGCAAAGTGCAAGATTAGGTTTATCTTTCAATTTTCTTGATTCAAGTATGTGGCAGGATACACATAAATTGTGCATGGCATCTGTATAAGATAGTATTTTATATTTTTGAATTGTATTTTTTCCATAAGTAAAAAAATTATAGGTAGGATGGCAAGAAGTGCATTTCTTTGCCGTAAGTGCACTCCTATTTTCTCCAGATTTATGGCAATCATCACACTTTAGATTTGCATTTTTATTCGATATATGCGAATTATGTTTGAAGAAATCCACAGAGGTATACATACTCGTATGGCATTCCCAGCATTGACTTAACTTTTCTCCGGGCATATTTAAGTGATGACATGTAAAGCAGCTGTCTTTACCAATCCGCGATATATGAGCTTGATGAGGAAACTTAACGAACTGATTATCCCTATTGCCATTAATATATAAAGTATCAATACCGGATGCAGGGCTTACTTTAATATTATCTATGCCTTTACTATGCAAATGCTTCCCCGGCATTAAAGCCATCCCGACAGCAAAACTTATTACGAAGGCAAGGGAATGTGTTGTTACACTGGAAACATCCGGAGTTCCAAGCCATGTTCTAGATGAATAATCAAACAAGGGTAATTTATGTGGAATCGATTCCGGCTCTATGGGTTGTGTTTCCCAAACATGAAAGTTTTCAATTACAAATAAGAAAACTAATGCTGCTATTGATACAATGCCAAGACTAATAACTATTTCTGTCCATGCCGGAGTATAAGAGTCGCCCGTAACACCAAGCATTACTAATCCACCAACATCAATTCTGTTTAGTACCATTCCTATTATTACTAAAGAAGAACCAGTCCACTGCACTTTAACGTTATTATAAAATTTCGGAACAGCAAATAGCACGGCAGGTATTATTGTTGATATTAAAACTTCAATAATAAAAAGATTACTCTGCCAGGCTCCGTTAAATATTAAACTAAATTTATCTTCAGCAATTATATCAGTTATCTTTACGACGAAGTAAAGAGTAAGAACCCAAGCGGCAATTCTACATAGTTTAGCAACCAGGTTTGTTTCAGGCTTACGTTTGTAAAGCCAATGAGATACTAAGCTTTCTAATGCGACCACCATTAAGCCCAATGCAATAGCTGATATAAAGAATTGAATTGGTAAGATGTTTGAATACCAAAGCGGATAAAGTTTAAAAGGCATAATTAAAAATAAAGTTCCCAGCGAAGATTGATGCAGCGTTGAAAGCATTATTCCTAAAAGAACAAACACAAAACGGAACTTCATAAGGAAATTTCTAACCTTTGCATATCTGCTAAATTTTTCTAGCGGAACTGGACTAAATTCAAGTAATAGTACGGAAGTATAAAGCATAACGCACCAGCCAACCTCAAATAAAGGTGAATGAGGATTCCAATAAATTATCATATGCCATATATTCCAGGGTAGCCCAAGATCGACGAGTAAACCGGAAATAACGGCAAGGTACCCAAGAAATGCAGTTAACACAGCCGGTTTAACAAGCGGGTAAAATTGTTCCCGCTTCATAATATAAAATATAGCAGTAATTACAAAACCGCCGGAAGCTAATGCAACTCCCCCCATTACATCAAAGCCTATCCATAATCCCCAAGGGGTTCTATCATTCAAATTAGTCGTAACGCCTAGTCCGAAAATAAATCTATTAAGTACAACTGCTGCAGCAAAACCGGCAATTAACCACAAAACAAATTTAGTATTGTGCACTCTATTCATCTTCAGATTCCTTTTTCTTACTTTGCTCTTTGCTTAATTCCATGCGGCGGCGGATTATCCAATTAAGCCCAAGCATTACTCCGCCCATACTAACAAAGGCAAACGGCACTGATTCCATTGCTTTAGCTGTTTTTTCAGGAAGCGGTTTAGTTTCAAGATTTACCGGATATGAAAGAAAACCGAGGTCAATATCCGAAAGATATAGAACCGAAGTTCCACCAACCTCGTGTTCACCCCAAACTTTATTTATGTATTTGCCCGGATTTTCTTTAATTCTTTTGTGAGCTATTTTCAGTAATTCTGATCTATCACCAAAAATTGTTGCGCCAGTAGGACAAGCATTCGTACAAGCCGGCAGCTCTCCTTTTTTAATTCTGTCATAACAAAGAATACATTTTTCCACATGAGGCACTGTTTTATCCCACTCGTAACGAGGAATTCCGAAGGGACAAGCCATCATGCAATAACGACAGCCAAGACATTTACTACTATCATACACAACCGCGCCTATTTCAGTTTTATGCAACGCACCAACAGGGCAAACCGAAGCACAAGCAGGTTCAATACAATGGCGGCATTGTTTTCTAATATAATGGCTATCTGGCTTTTGAATTATTGAAGTCCAGTTATCGGCAGAAAGTCCATCATTCTTCTGCCAAATTCTCGGTTCATCCTCTTTTAGGCTATGAACTTCCTTACATGCGGAAACACATTTTAGGCAGCCGATACATTTCGTTATATCAGTTAAAATTGCTTTCCTCAAATCGGCGCTCCTTTTTTATTTAGCGTTGTACAAATATCATCATCTGTTTTAGGTGGAAACTTCCAAGCTACGGCACATACTACCTGAGATAATGGCGCAAGCACGCAGTGTGCTATCTTAGAAAAGGGAATAAGTATAAATATCAATTCACCTGATAAGACATGAATGAGCATAAAGAATTGATAACTTTGAGGACTAATATTTAAGTTAGAACAGATAAAGCCTGTAGCAAAAGGAAGTAATAATAAAAGCAACCAAAGATAATCTTGCTTTCTGCTTAATAACCTGGCTTGTTTAATAACAAGGCGCCCTATAAATAATGAAACTGCAAGTACTATTGTGGCAATAGTTAAAGAGAAAGTCCAGCCGTAAGGAAGTGCAATCCATGATATTCCTACCGAACCTTTCCAAAGTTGAATATGAGCTAACAAAAATAACGGCACTATAATTAATCCTGCATGAAAGAGAATAGAGATGACAGAGTACATCTGGAAATTGCGGGATATTCTTTTTACAGGGAAAAACCATTCCCATGCTCGGCTAAGTATCAACTTCCAAGGCATTCTTTTGTCGCCCGCTTTTCTATATGCTTTATAAATAGCCCAAACGTCAAGGGACAGAATTCTTGCTAAACCCAGAATCATAATTGTGAAGCAAAGACGGAATAATGGTCCGCGTGCAAAATCAAGAAGAGATTCCATAATTAATTTTCCTCCTTACTGGAAAAATCAGGTTTGTCAAAAATTAATCCTTCCTTTTTCACGATCAGAGAATCATCAAAAATGATTGCTTTATATATTAAATCGTGCAATCCAACTACCTGGCAATTTATTCCTTGATCTTCAACCAATTCCCTTAACTGTTTTTTGCAGTTTGCACAGGGAGCAACAAGAATATCGCATCCGGATTTACGAATTTGATCAGCTTTCAATTTACCGCCGACGGTTGTTCTATAAGGCCTTATTTCATCAATAGAAACTGTTCCTCCTCCGCCTCCGCAGCATATATTGTTTTCACCGGAGGGAGTCATTTCGACATAATTCTTACAGAAAGATTTCAATACTTCACGCGGTTGATTAACTATCCATCTTTGCCGTGCAAAATTACATGGATCATGGTAAGCAACTTTTTCTGTAACAACATTTGGATCAAGCTTGAGCTTTCCTTCTTTCCAAACTTTATGAGTGTATTCCAAAATGCTCACAACACATCGAGCATCTTTTCCGCCGCAGAATGTCGGCATAAAATTTTTAGCAGTCCTGGAAGCATGACCGCATTCACCAATAAGAACATTCTTACCGTGAAGCCTGTCAGTTTCTTCATCAACATTTCTTATAATTCTCTCCATTATTCTATCGTTGTAAAACAGACCGTAGTTGATGCCATCATAATAGCCGGTACCGATAGTCCACGAATCGCCGGTAGCAGTAAATACAGCAGCAATACCCATTAGAGTTTCGGCTTCCATAAGAAAATCGCTTACTGCAGGAAAGAAAACATAGTCACTGCCGTCAACATCAATCGGGAATTTTATGTTTACAGATTTTTCTTCAAGCATATCGTCTTCAAGAAACTCAAGAGTATCCTTTAAAGCAGGTATAGGAATAGCAGAAGTATTTCTTGAAGCACCTTCAAGTTGTTCTCTTGTACTAACGACAAGTGCACGGGGAGCTATTCCAATTTCACTTAAAATATAACGGCCAAGATGAGTAATTAATCCATGATCAACCCCCATCGGACATTCGAGAGTACAACGCCTGCATGCAGTACAGTTCCAAAACCCATCTGCCATCTCTTGGATCTTTTCATCTGTCAAAAAATCCTTTCCAGAAATTCGTCCCTTTAATAATCCACCAAGGGTAAAATGACGACGGTAAACATTTAATAGGAGTTCGGAACGACGGCATGGAATATCTTCAAGGTCTCCGGTAGCCTGATAGATTTGGCAGGTAGTTGCACAAAGAGCACATCTTGAAACTACACGCGAATAATGATCTAACGCCATTCTGTAATTTGAATGTTTTAGAATGGCTGCAAAGGCTTCCAGAAAGCGGCGGGGACGGTCATTCACATCAAAATCTTCAACATGATAACGAACATTTAACTTTTGCTTTTCAATTACTTCAGGCTTCTTAGCCAATTTAAAAGCCTTAATACGTTCTTCATCGCTTATTTTATTAGTTCTCATTTATATTCCGTTTGATCTATATTGAGATATTAATAATAAAGGATATTATAAAAGGCTGTGCTTGCTGTTTATCACTTCACACATTTTATATAATCTCCTTATTTGGAATTACCGGACTATATCTTTTAAAGCTCCGGTTACCTTATAGGCACCTCTAATAAATCCTCTGCAAAACAAAGTGGAATAATGGGATGTTAGGGAATTTCCAACTATCCCATTCTTCTATCATTCCTGTTTTTAGAAGTTCCCTTATGTCCTTTTTATAGAATCTTAACAATTAAGTTGGAAAAAACTTAATTATAAAGTGACCTAAAATCAAAAAGATATTGATAGTTGTATCCCAAATGTGGGTGTTTAAGGTTTCTCCTGTCAAGCGTTCAGGAGAAATTCCATCGTACAAAATGTTTAAATTATTATACTTTCACGTCAAGCTGCAGTGTTAAATTTTTAATCTGACAAGAGTGGGGACAAGTTTTTGAATTTTTCATGAAACAAGATAAAATTGTGGGGATTTACAACGAAAAGTATTTTGAAATAAAAATACAAAGACTTAAACGGCTATATTGTATGAATCTTTAGCTCCAATATTTACAAAAAAGATTTTTTCTAAAATTCAAAAAATTGAAATATCCTTTAACAGTATCTATTTTGTTAAAGTTGGTTATGGTTTGAGGACAAAAAGATTGAGGGAATTAAGACTATAATAGAAAGACATATATTTCGTTTATGTTTATATCCTTTGCGTAACTTCAGATATTAACTATAAATTTTTATCCAGTGTCATTTACTTAGCAGTCTTAATGATCTCAGACAGTTGTTCAAATTTAGAATGCTTCACTAATAACTATCAATCAGACTAATAATTTTAATTTTCTCTTGGATATCATTTATTTCTTTATCAGTTTTCAGCTCAATCACTTTAGCCTCCCCTGGTAGCAGGTCAAAATAGTTATCCGTAAAAAATCCTTTTTCACTATTAAAGCTAAGGTAGACATCTTTAGCGAACTTATTTGTCGATAGCTTAAATTCATAACCACTGGAATTCCGGACAGTCGAAATTTTTATATCCGGTTTTTCTAAATCCAAATCCTTTGGCTCTTTGAAAAAGAAAGAATTTTTTGCAAGAACTTTTCCTTCGGAATTTAATTCGGCAGTGAGAACCATTTTGGATTCGTCAAGATTCTCAAATTCATTTTTATCTAGTCTGACATAATCAAAACTCGAATTAGCTTTTATTTCAACAGGGAATGATTTCTGGAAAGATATTTTCCCATTAAAATCTACTAGCTTCACAACAAGATCGGCATTCACATTTGTCAGGCTATCGGAAACGACAAAAAAGTTAAGCGAATCATCCTTCATCTGTGTAGAGATCAGGAATGTTTTATATTCACGTTTGGCATAACATTGGCTACGAGATAAATTAGTATAATTGAAATATCCAGTACACTTAATTTCATAAATTTAATATCCTTTGAATTCTTTTATCTAACCTCCTAAATAATGCCATTGGAGAAGAATCGATTTTCCATTTAAATAATAGTAGCGTGGCTGAATACTGACAGTTTTCATTTTATTATACTTATAATCAATTATGAATTTGATAAAATATTTTTTTGGTGGGCATGGTATTTTTCTTTGTTTTAATCAAGATTTTTACAGAAGATTTTCTTAGAATAATATTTGCTATATATCTTCAGATATTTAAGTTTAAGAGGTTACAAAAAAGGAAATGCGAGCACTCTATTTTATTAAAATCCGTTATGTAATATTACTTCTTCTATTATTACCGACTTTCTGCCTATTTGAGATGAGGAAAGACAATGAAGTCAGGTTAAAGGTAAATCAATTAAATTTACGCATAAAAGATTATGCAATGTTAAAAATCAAGAAGTATCTGTCTATTTGCCACAGTTAAATATAATGGGGATGAAATATCAATAAAACTTTGAAAGAAGGAACAAATGAATAAAATCCGTTTACTGTTGATTACAATTTGCATTAGTGCTTTTGCCTTAACCACCTATCCTCAGAATGTAAACTTCACAGTAACAATAACAGATTCCCTTACCCCGATTAGCCCATATATTTATGGGAGCAATCAATTGTTAAGCGGCGGCGAAAATTGGACTGCAATGAGGCAAGGCGGTAACCGCATGACCGGTTATAATTGGGAGAACAATGCATCAAATGCGGGAAGCGATTATATGCAAAGCAGCGATAATTATCTTACATATTTAATAGGAATTAATAATCCCGATATTGCCAATCAACCAGGGATTGTTACAACACACTTCCAAGATCAGGCAATCAGCCAAAAAGCTTTCTCTCTCGTCACTTTGCAAATGGCTGGATATGTAGCAAGAGATAAAAACGGACCCGTATTGGTTTCCGAGGTGGCACCATCTCCGCGCTGGGTAAAGGTAGTTGATGTAAAAGGTAGTTCCTTTTCACTTCAACCGGATACTTCGGATGGTTTTGTTTACATGGATGAGTACGTTAATTTTCTTGTAAATAAATACGGAGAGGCAAGCACAGCAAGCGGAGTTAAAGCATATGAACTTGACAACGAACCTGCATTATGGCCTTCCACACATCCAAGGATTCATCCTTTACAAACCACTTGCCAGGAAATTATTCAAAAATCCATAGCTCTTTCAAAGGCAGTTAAGAGCATTGATTCAACCGCAGAAATATTCGGACCGGCTTTGTATGGCTTTGGGGCTTATACAACCTTTCAAGGCGCGCCTGACTGGAGTTCCGTTTCATTCAGGAAAAATTATTCATGGTTTATTGATTATTATTTAGACCAATTCAAAAGAGCCAGTGATACGGCGGGGACAAGACTTCTTGATGTACTCGATCTTCACTGGTACCCGGAGGCAAAGGGTAATATTGATTCGATTCGAATTACAGATTCAAAGGCTACTACTTATAACGATAGAGTTGCAAGGGTTCAAGCGCCGCGAACTTTGTGGGATAAAGATTATATTGAAAA
>JAKBMG010000071.1 GCA_021831685.1 Bacteroidota bacterium
CAAAAGATAGTTTTCTTTCCCTGACAAAACTCTTATCGCTATTGCGTGAATTGTTTTTGAACTCTTCACTGTTTATTAATTGCTGCATTATCTTAAAAATTTTTTCATGTAAAACTCAATTTGTTTCCTGCTTAACAACTTTATCTGATTTTAAATTCAATTCTCACACGCACAACCTAATCTTTTTTACCTCTATCTCCTTAAGTTGACAGCATTGCTTCGGCGGGGCGAGTGACCGTTCCGCAATAGTAGGTTTCTTGTTTGCGCTCGGATCGGTTTAAAACCGACCCCTACATAAATATTATTTTTAAGTAACATTAAAAGCAAACGAAGACCTTCAAGGTTATTAATTAACAAATTTATTAGGAGCGCAGTATGAATAAGCTTATCTCAATAGCAATTGTCCTTTTGGTTGCAACAAATATTTATTCCCAAGCGCCATGTCCGGGAATGCCAACTGTTATCTATGAAGGTAGAACGTATAACACGGTGAAAATTAAAAAACAATGCTGGTTAAAAGAAAATCTTAACGTTGGTATGATGATTCCTTGGAGAGAAAAATCAAAAAACAATAATGTTATTGAAAAGTATTGTTACAATGACTCAATTGCAAACTGTGATAAATACGGTGGATTATATCA
Source organism: Bacteroidota bacterium (assembly GCA_021831685.1). GTDB lineage: Bacteria > Bacteroidota > Ignavibacteria > Ignavibacteriales > Ignavibacteriaceae > FEN-1297. The sequence goes on from JAKBMG010000071.1 coordinate 642, forward strand.
ATGGGCTGAAGCAGTACAGTACAAAAATGGAGCCGATAATACAACAACGGCTAATCCTAAAATGAAAGGAAAGGTGCAGGGTATTTGTCCTCTGGGTTGGCACTTACCAAACAAAGAGGAGAGTTACACATTAGGAAATTCTGTTAATCAGGATGGGAATGCATTAAAAGCAATAGGACAGGAAACAGGCATTTTTGCCGGAACAAATACAAGCAGCTTCTCTGCTTTGATTTATAAATATTCCAGAACTGACGCAGACCATGCTTTTTTTTGGCTTTCTGATGAGCAAAGCTATCAAGGTGATCTCGCCACCGACTTCTTTATTTATGGTAAAAGTTTCGTTTCGCAGCAGACAGATTATAAGTATCAAAGGATGAGCGTTCGATGCATAAAGGATTAACACATTATTAATTACCACAGCTTATTAATTTTCTATCATTTATCTTTGTTAGGAAAACATAACATGTGTTAGCTTATCCTAACATCAAAAAAATGATTATACATAGAATTTTAAACGAAATATTTACCACGTACTCTCATGTTACCATCTTGCGTGAACTTCGCTTTTCAAAAAATGGATTCTCCGGAAGAGAAATAGCAAAGAACGCCGGCATCAGTCCGCCATCATGCTTGGCGGCTCTAACGAGGTTAGAAAACTTGAAAATCGTCAAACGCCAGATCGGCGGTAATGTTCACATATACACTCTAAATTTTGGCAACTATCTTGTCAAGCAAGGAATTCTTCCTCTTCTCGAAATTGAACAATCACTTCCTAACAAAATAGTTGCGCTGTTAAAAAAGGAATTAGCAAAAAACTCTATTAGTGTTATTCTTTTTGGAAGCGTTGCCCGGCTGGAAGAAACTAATAGCAGTGATTACGATCTTTGCATCGTTTATCAAACTCAAAGCGATAAAAAGAAATTAGAGGAAATTATCAATCTAATCCGTCATGATTTTTATTCTCAATTTGGCATTTCCATAGCTCCCTACTTTATTTCTCTCTCAGATTTTAAAATAAGAGCAAAAAAGAAACTCTCGCCGGTAAACAATATTGTAAAGGAAGGTAAAGTCATTTTTGGTAAGTCAATAAGGAATTTATTAAATGACTAGAAAGGCATCTCAAATTTCTGTTGATAAAAATAAAGCAGCAAATTTCCATTCCGTTGCGCTCAATTTTTTTCACGGAGCTAAACTAGCAGCCGAACACCAATACTATAATGCTGCGGTGTTCTTATTGTGCATGCCGCAATTGCCTATGCCGATGCCTTGTGTATCAAAACTAAGGGTAAAAGAGCTAAAGGTGAGAACCACCACGAGGTAGTTAATCTATTGGATAGTATTATCATTCATTCAGAGGCAAAAAAAAAGGGCTCTCGATAATCTTTCTAAAATAATTGAACAGAAAAATATTGTTTCATACCATGGCGACATTTATTATAAAAGTGATATTGATAAACTCTTGAGAAGCTTTGATAAATTCCAAGAATGGGCTGAAACTCTTTTAACGAGTGCACGAAACACTTGGTATCACCCTTAATGTTTTCTTCAGCTCTTTCCACTGTACAAAAATTACATTGAATCTTACTATGCAAATGGCAAAATTACATTCCGTAATAGTATTACAATATAGATGAGAACACTCAAAACAATATGCGGCAGCAGATCCAAACATACCCCTTGCAACAGTTCCCTTTTCGTTTCAACTGCGCTCCAGATGCGCTCCAACTGCGCTCCACTTCCGTATTAAAGCCGTACCAACTATGCTTCATTCTCTATTAAACCGTCATTCATTCACTATGGCATTTCGCAAAAATAATCCTCTTGGTCCAATCTCCGGCAAAATTGGTAATACAGTTTCAAGAATGAGATACGGAAAAGAAGTTGTCTATACTAAACCGGGCTCCTATAAGATCAGTTATTCAGATTCCGCTGTTTCCGGTAGATCAAAGTTTGCCGTTACAGTTAAACTTGCTAAACTTATTAACTCAGTTCCTGAATTAGCGGAAGTCTGGAAAGTTGCTAAGCTGCCCGGTGCAAATTCTTACCAGAAACTTATCAAGCACAACGCTAAATTGGTTTCGGGTTTAGGTCTAACGCTTAAGAATATCATCACTCCATCCGGGATAGGTAGTTTTCAAAATTCTCTTACTTGGAACGGCAATGAAATTGTTCTAAAGACTCAAATTGCCGCTTCAATTCAAAACAACCCAGAGTCTTTTTTCGCTCTTTTCTATCTTGAAAATGAAAAAGAAAACAATACGCTAATGCTGGCATCGAAGGATGTAGTGCTTTGCGAATATAATTTTCTTGAAGGCAAGGTAGTTTTAAGCAATGAGGAAATTAAAACGATACGTCAATTCGAAAAAGCTATAATCTTATGTGCGTTTACTTTCCGGCAAATTGGCCGACAAAGTACTCATTGGACTTCAACACTCTCATTCGAAGTTGATCTCACCGCTTTACCTATTTAATCGCTCGATCTAATTCTTAGTACGCGTGCGGAACTTTCCTTATTTTTCGACTGTTCAAGTCAATAAGTCGAAGAGATAAAACATGGTTCCAGAAAAACCTTCAAAAGAAAGAGAAAAAGCAATAATCGAAGCTGCCCGTAAGCGGTTTGCTCACTATGGCTTTTCAAAAGTTACAATGGAGGAAATTGCCGCAGATGCAGAGATGGGAAAGGCGTCCCTGTATTATTATTTCCCGACTAAGGAAGAACTTTTCAGCGCCGTAATCCTGGAAGAGCAAAATGAATTGAAAAGAAACATTGAACTAATCCTTGAGAAAAAAATAAGCGCTTCAGAAAAACTTCTTGAATTTGTTGAACTTAGAATGAAGTTCTTTCAAGTATTGGTCAACCTCGGAACATTAAGCGTTCGATCTTATTTCGATATAAAATCGATGTTCAAGAAACTGTTCTTTGATTTTGAGAAAGTTGAATTGGAACTGCTCGAAAGAATGTTTGCCGAAGGAAAACTTCAAAAGGAATTCATTCCAAACCTTCCCGAAGATACGGCGGTAACCTTTCTGCACATACTTCAGGGTTTGCGATGCCGCGTTCTGAATTGGACGAAAGGACAAGGCATAGATGAAGAGACTCATCAGAAATTAAATCAAGAAATGAAAACTGCCACTAATTTTTTTATTCACGGAATTAAAAACAAATAATCAAAAAGGATTTACTTATAAAGGAATTTATAAATGGCACAGAGCGAAGATTTAAAAGATAAAATTAAGATGGAATCAAAGGTGGCTCCTTCTAATAATGGCGGCGACGAAAGTATTGACGAAGTTCCTTTGTTTAAAAAGAAGCGCATGATTATTCCTCTTCTCCTATTATTAACAACTGCTGCGATAGGCGGATATTTATGGTATATGAATATGCAGGATTTCGTTTCAACGGATGATGCTTATGTGGACGCGAACAGCGTTTCGATTAGTACTAAAATGCTTGGCAGAATAAATTTTCTTGGAACTGCAGAAGGCGATACCGTAAAAGCCGGACAGGTTCTTGTAAAGCTTGATGACAGCGATCTCCGCGCTCAGGAAGTCTCCGCAAAAGCCGGACTTGCATTGGCTCAGAACAATATTCCGCTTGCTCAAGTGAATTTAAACCGTGTTCAGGATGATTTTAAACGCAGTGAAACGGAATACAAAAGCGGTGTAATTACTAAAGAGCAATACGATCATTTTCAAAATGCGCTCGAAGCGGCAAAAGCTGAATACAACATTCAGCTTTCAAAAATACCTGCTGCAAAAAGCCAAATCGGTTTAATCGAATCTCAATTAAGCAACGCGATAATAACCGCTCCAATGGATGGTGTTGTTGCAAAACGTTGGGTGCTTGTCGGAGATGTCGTGCAACCCGGACAACCAATATTTACAATTTATGATTTAAAAAATCTCTGGATTACTGCAAATCTTGAAGAGACAAAGCTTACACATATTCGATTGGGCGAGCCGGTGGAAATAGATGTTGATTCTTATCCTGATATGAAATTTAACGGCAAAATTATTGAAATTGGAAATTACACCGCATCTGAGTTTTCGTTGATTCCGCCAAACAACGCTTCCGGAAATTTTACAAAAGTAACACAGCGTGTGCCGGTAAAAATTTCTATTGACGACACCAGCGATATTAAAGGGCATAAGCCGGTGTTACGACCTGGTATGTCGGTTGAAGTGTCTGTAAAGGTTAAATAACAAATGTTTAACTCAAACAAAAAATCTATAAGAGGCGCGGCTATCAGCCAGATTTCTTCGCTTCATCATGAACATGCATCATATAAATGGTGGGTACTTGCAAATGTTATGATCGGTACGTTCATGGCGGTTCTTGATGCAACGATAGTTGATGTTTCGCTTGCAAAAATTATGGCGACATTCGGAATCGGCGTTGACACGGTAAAGTGGGTGGCTACAGCGTATCTTCTCGTATTTGCGATAATGCTTCCTACATCGGGCTGGATTGCCGATCACTTCGGTTACAGAAAAACTTATGCAACTGCACTCGGTCTTTTTACACTCGGTTCGCTTCTCTGCTCATTGGCATGGAATGAATCGGCTCTTATATTCTTCAGGGTTATTCAAGGCGCCGGTGCGGGCTTAATGATGCCTGTGGGTATGGCAATAGTGATGAGAGAGTTTCCCGCCGAAAAACGCGGTGTTGCTCTTGGGTTCTGGACAATCGCTGCCGCCGCTTCCGTATCGCTTGGACCAACGCTCGGCGGTTACTTGATTGATAATTTTTCTTGGCATTCAATTTTTGACGTGAATGTTCCTGTCGGCGCAGTAGGAGTTTTTGCAACCCTGGTTATACAGAGAGAATATAAAACTTCTGCAAGTCGCTCGTTTGATCTTGTAGGTTTCTTATCCATGTCCATATTTCTCAGTGCTCTTCTAATCGCGTTATCGGACGGCACTGCCGAATGGAATACCGGCGGATGGACTTCTCCGTTCATCGTTACATGCTTTGCAATTTCGATTATCGGGTTTGTTGTGTTTATGATTACCGAGTTGAATATTCGGCACCCGTTAATAGATCTCAGTCTGCTGAAGAATTTTAACTTTGCAATGTCGAATATTATTTTGTTCATCTTCGGAATGGGAATGTTTGGCAGCACTTTTCTTCTTCCGCTTTATTTGCAGAACGCACTTGGATATACCGCCTTCCAGGCAGGCTCTCTTTTTCTGCCGATTGGATTTTTGCAAGCGTTAATGTCGCCGATAGCCGGAAACTTAGCCGACAAGATTAATCCAAAAATTCCGGCTTTTATTGGAATTGTTCTTTTGGCATTTAGTCTTTTTCTAAATCATTTTCTTTCATTGTTTTCGGAAACGTCTGCAATAATGATTTCTCTTTATTTGCGCGGTTTGGCGATGGGATGGGTATTCACTCCTTTAAGCACCATTGCACTTTCCGGAATTCCGCGCGAGCGTATGGCGCAGGCTTCCGGGCTTTATAATGTGTTAAGACAAATAGGCGGAAGTTTTGGCGTTGCTATCATGGGTACTCTTTTAACTAATAGAACTATTTTTCATATTAATTCATATGGACAAGCGGTAAATCAATATTCTCCCGTTACAAAAAATATAGTTTCCGGATTGTCAAGATTTTCACAGCATGCGGTTGGTGGGACTAATGCAGTATCTACGCTGCGGGCTGATGCCTTGGTAGTATATCATTTGAGTCAACAAGCTTTTGTCTCTGCTGTTGATGATGATTTCTTTATAGCAGCGTTGATAACATTTCTATGTGTCATCCCGATTTTGTTTTTACGCTATAAGAAGAAAAAGGGACCTGCTCAAAAAATGGTTGCTATGGAATGATTAACTGATATATAAACAACAAAAACTTTTTGGAAATACAATGAATAAAAATTTGAAATATATTCTTACAGTTTCACTCATATTAATTTCTTCGGTGACATTTGCTCAAAAGACGGAGAATAATTCTCTAACTCTTAAAGATGTTCTTAAGCTTACGGTTGAAAATCATCCGTTGGTAAAACAGAAAGAAGATGAATTACGCGTTGCGCAATTTCGGGTTGAACAGCAAAAAAGTTCGTATCTGCCAAACGTTGGCGCCCAAGCTTCGTACACAAGGATTGGTCCAATACCCGCGTTCAGTTTCGCCGGGCAGGATTTAGAACTTGCGCCCGCCAACAATTACAATATCGGTGTGTTCGTTCATCAAACATTGTTTGATTTCGGCAAGCGCGATTCACAAGTAGATTATGCCGCGTCCTTTCTGAATTCCGTGAAGGACAATGAAGATTTTATCAAGAATGACCTTTCCAATCAAGCGGTGAAAGTTTTCTACGGGATTCTGGTTTTAGAAAAGAGCATTGCCGTTAAAGACACGCAGACCGCGGCTCTTCAAGAACATTTGAATATTACAGAACTGAAAATTAAAAACGGTACCGCTACCGATTACGATGTATTAAGCACTAAGACAAGAATGGTTGAGATCAAGAACGAGAAGCTAGAACTGCTCAACGAAATGAATAAGCTGGAACTCTATCTTAAAGAGTTGATCGGCATGGATAGGGCAAAGGGAATCACAGTTATCGGCAATTTTGATCTTGCCAAATTCAGCATCAACAGTGATTCGCTTCTCACTGTGGCGTATCATCAGAGGCCGGAACTGAAACTTGTTGAGGACGCACGCAGCACTGCAAATCTTCAAAAAGAAATGGCGAGTCAATTAGATAAACCGGTGGTAAGCGCCGATCTCGGTTACGGATTCAAGAACGGTTACGAACCCAACATTCAAGTAATGAGAGGGAATTGGTTTGCCGGTGTTACACTTGGCGTTCCGATCTTCAACGGGAATCTTACGGAGAATAAAATTAACGAAGCGAACGCATCAATTAGTGCCGCTGACAAAAAGGTAGATCAAGTTAAAGAATCTATTTCGACCGATGTTTACCAGGCAGTCAGCGATATAAAAACTGCGATGGAAAAATTAAATTCCGCACAGGAACAAATTGATTACGCCAAGAAATCTTTAGAGCGCGCGAAGGTTCAGTACGAACGCGGCGCGGGGACGAATCTGGAAGTACTTGATGCCGAAACCGCTTTAACGCAAGCGCAGCTTCTCAAAGTTCAATCAATGTACAAAACAATTATCAGTTATTATTCTTTGCGCAGAGCGGCGGGAGATAAGATTTATTGAATCGTATAGGGTCGGGTTGACCCTGCCCGCTGTAGGCAAGCCCGACCCTATTTCTAATTAATAATGCCGGTCAGCTTTTTAATTCCGCCAAGGACGTCATTGCCCAAATCGAATCTTATTACTTTTCTTTTGTTATCAACTAGAGCGCGATAATCTCCCAATGCTTGAGCACTGATCAAAACACCAAAACTAATTGACGATTCCGTTTTACCTGCTTCGTCCGGTATCGGCGCATCATCATTCGCGTTTGAAGTGAACTGAATGAACAAACCATTTCCCGCGTCACCTTTATGAAGCTGTCCGGTTGAATGAAGGAATCGCGGACCGTATCCAACGGTTGTCGCTACTTTATATTTCTTTTGAATCTTCGTTCTGAATTCTTGCAAGGCGGAAGTTACTGCTTCATCTGGAGTAAGATATGCTTGAATGCAAACGTATCTTAGCGGTTGCACTTTGTCCGCTGCTTTATTTAAAAATGAATTGATTGCATCGGTAACATTCGGAAAACTAAATTTGCCGTAAACAGTAATTTCATTTTCCTTAACAACCGGACTGAGCGATGGGAGTTTCCCTTCTTCTTTGTATGCTTTGAGCATTTCGCGCGCGAGAACTTTTGCGGCTTCAACGTTTGGCTGATCGAATGGCTGGATTTTTATTTTCCAGCTTGCGATTGCTGTTGCCAATTCCCACCGCATATATTCGGCGCCGAGATCGTAAAGATCATTCCAAATGATTTCCACGACCGGAAATTTTGCCGCTCTTAGTTTTTCAACTTTGCTATCGAAAGCGAAATCGTTTTTTAATTTGCTGTAAACAAATAATCTGTCTTGGGAGTAAAATTCGGACGATTCAACCGATTCGCTTTCAACCGGGAGAATTCCTTTGCCGATTTTGCCTGTGCTTTCGGCTATCAACTGTTCGACCCACGCGCCAAATGGATTTATCTGCGGCGAGGTGATGAAAGTAACCTT
>JAKBMG010000161.1 GCA_021831685.1 Bacteroidota bacterium
CTCCCAGGCATGTCGAAGAAACTTTTCTTCATGTGCTCGGGAAAAAATACTCTAAGAGCAAAATTGATTTAGAATATTATTATGAAAAAGGAAGTCAGAATGCTAAATTAGATCACTCAAACGTATTTACGCTTATCAACAACGAAAGAATTTCTCAAAGCCAAGTTAAAATTACCGGAGATACGATTTCAGTTATATTAAAATCCGGAGAGTTTAAAAAAAATCCACTCATAAGAATCTGGGTTAACCAAAGTGGACAAACGACAAATATTCAGACAGTTAGATTTATAAACGGGAAGCCGGCTGGCGAAGAAAAAAATGTTACACTTCAAGATCAAATTATTTATTCGATAATGATCGATAGATTTTACGATGGTGATTCATCTAATGATAGACCGGTAATTCTACCCGATTTATCTTACAAAGCTAATTATCAGGGTGGAGATTTTCAGGGTATAATAGATAGAATTAATTCCGGTTATTTCGATTCCCTTGGTGTCAACACTTTATGGCTTTCCCCGGTAGTTGATAATCCCGATAGCGCCTACCGTGAATACCCCGCACCTCACCGCTTGTATACGGGTTATCATGGCTATTGGCCTCTTCATTCTTACCGCGTTGAAGAACATTTCGGAACTATGGCCCTGCTTAAAAAACTAGTTCGGCTTGCTCATAAACATAAAATAAAGATTTTATTTGATTACGTAGCCCATCATGTTTTTATTGACAACCCTATTTATAAAAAACATCGTGATTGGTTTGGCTCATTATATCTCCCAGACGGGAGAAAAAATCTTCGCCTTTGGGATGAAGAAAGATTAACTACATGGTTTGATGTATACCTTCCTACATTTAATTATGTTGGTTCCAAAGCTGCTCGCGAAGCAATGACAAATAACGCTATCTGGTGGTTGAAAGAAACAGACGCTGATGGTTTTCGGCATGACGCTGTAAAACATGTTCCAAATAGTTTTTGGAGACTTTTAACTTATAAATTAAAAAAAGAAATCGAAATTCCAGAAAAAAGAAATTTATTTCAAATAGGCGAAACTTTTGGCAGCTATAACTTGGTAAGCTCGTATGTTAACAACGGACAGCTTAATGCTCAATTCAATTTTAATCTTTATGATGTTGCCATTCCTACTTTTGTTGGTGAAAAAACTTCCTTTGTTCCCCTGGAGAACGAATTAAAAAAATCCTTCCTTGTCTATGGCTATAACAATTTAATGGGAAACATAATGGATAGCCATGATAAAGTTCGCTTTATGGCATACGCTGACGGGGAAATTCCACTTACAGGAAATGTCGACGCATCGGAACTTGGCTGGAACGATCCTCCAAAAGTAAAACATGAATCCAGTTATAAAAAATTAAAATTATACTTAAGTTATCTTTTAACGATTCCCGGAACACCTGTAATAGATTACGGCGATGAAATTGGAATGACCGGCGCAGCAGACCCGGATAACAGGCGTATGATGAGATTTGGAAATCAACTTTCTAACTGGGAGAAGGAAACTCTTGTCGATGTAAGGAAAATTATTTCTCTTAGGAAAAATAATCCGGCTTTAAGATACGGTGACTTTGAACCTCTGGATGCAGACACTTCTTGCTTTGTTTATCTTCGTTCAGATATGAACCAAAGAATTTTGGTAGCCTTAAATAAAAGCGGTTCAGAAAAAACCGTAACAATAAAACTACCATCAATTTACAATCTTCATGAAGCCAATGATTTACTCTGCGGGAATAAAATAAAGTTTAATGGAGATTTATTTTCATTTACTATCCCCGCAATTGGTTATAAATTCTTTGAGGTAAAATGAAACTTGGAAGTTTATTTTTAAACGGTTTATTATTAATATTACTTGCATCAATCCTTCTTTCATCTTGTTCGGGAAATAGCGGGTCGCTAAATAAAGAACTGGAATCTAAAATGAACAATATTTCTGAAAATTATGTTAAGCTGGTATTAAAAATCGGCGAGCTGGACAGTGATTATGTTGATGCTTATTATGGACCAAAAGATTGGCAACCACACGATAATCTAAAGACACCTGAAGATTCAACTGCTCTAAGAAATTTTTGTAATGCGGAAACAGATTCTCTTCTGAATGCCTTAGATGCTTTAAAAAATTTCAAAGCAAATGAAATAGAAACACTCCGTTACAGATTTTTATACAAGCAGCTTTTAGCTGTTAAGGCAAAAGTATTCATGCTCGGCGGCGGAACTTTCTCCTTTGATGAAGAAAGCAAAGCATTGTATGACGCCGTCGCTCCGACTTATACAAAGGAACACTTTCAAAATATTATTGATGAATTAAGTAATATTTTACCCGGTAATGGCAATGTGGATAACCGGCTGGAAGAGTACAGAAAATCATTCATCATTCCAAAAGAAAAATTAGACACTGTTTTTAATGCTGCTATTGCAGAGTGTAAGAAAAAAACTTTAGATTATATTAAACTTCCGGCTAATGAAAACTTTAAATTAGAATATGTAACTAATAAACCATGGAGCGGATATAACTGGTATAAAGGAAATTATTTTAGTGAGATTCAAATAAATACAGACATGCCAATCTATATTGACCGGGCTATTGACTTAGCTGCTCACGAAGGTTATCCCGGTCATCACGTTTACAACACTTTGCTGGAAGAAAATTTAGTCAAAAAGAACGGCTGGATGGAATTTACGGTATACCCATTATTCAGTCCACAATCATTAATTGCCGAAGGAACCGCAAACTTTGGAATTGACATGATCTTTCCAGGAAATTCACGGGTCGAATTTGAAAAGAATATACTTTTTCCACTTGCGGGTTTAAATCCTAAAGATGCAGATAAATATTATGAAGTACTTAAGTTGGTTGATGAGCTCAGATATTCCGGTAATGAAGCCGCAAGAAATTATCTTGATGGGAAATGGAACGAATCCGAAACTATTGACTGGTTAATGAAATATTCTCTGATGTCAAAAGACAAAGCAGTACAACGATTAAAATTTATTGAAAAATATAGAAGCTATGTTATTAACTATAATTTGGGACAGGATTTAATTAAAAATTATATCGAACACAACGGCGGTGCTAATAATCAAGCTAAGAGATGGTCATTGTTTACTAAACTATTATCAACGCCACAAACACCGTCGGGCTTAAAATAACTGATTAACAAACAATTTATTTTAACATGTCATGTCAAAAAATCTAAAAAGTGATGGTACAGAAAAGTTTTTCATTTCAATAATCGGAATAGTTGTAATTGCTCTTGTACTCAAAGAATTAAGCCATATTTTCATTCCGTTTGTTATTGCATATTTTCTTTTTTTTATTTTCTCGCCTATTAACGATTATCTTAGAGAAAAAAAAATTCCGCTCTATGCAGTTCTGCTACTTGACATTTTTGTGACGGCATTTGTTATGTGGGGTGTTTCTTCTTTCATAATCGGATCATTTATTTCCTTTGGCGATCAGATTCCGGGCTACGCTGATAAGTTGAATAAAATTGTCAGCGATGCTGCAGTAACGATGCATATTCGCGATCCTTTCTTTAGATATTTTTCCATTCAAAGAATTGTCTCTAAAATTGATTACAAATTATTAGCAGGAGGAATATTTTCTTCAACATTTAGCGTATTGGGAAATATTTTGTTCGTCCTTTTCTTTTTCATTTTTGTAGTTATAGGTCACAATACAACCTATGAAGCAATTAAAAATCGGTTCGTATTTAAAAAAGTAAAACCCGAATTAAAAGAAATAAAAAAGAAATATAAAACCTCGCCCGAAGAACCTAACAACGACTACAACCAATGGATAAGCGATAAATTAAATGTTGAGCGGCAAGAAAAAGAAGAAAAACTAGCTCAAACATTTAAGGCTATAACCAAACAAATTCAAAGATACATAATTTTAAAAATTGCAATAAATCTTTCAGCCGGAATCGTGATAACCTTTTTACTTTATCTTTTCGGAATAGACTTTGCAATTATATGGGGACTTTTTGTTTTCCTTTTCAATTTTATTCCTTCAATAGGCTCGGCAATTGCACTCGTTCTGCCGGTTGTGATGACTTTACTTCAATACGAATCTATTACCTATGCACTTCTCATTGCGTTGATTCTTGCTGCTATCCAAACACTGTTTTTCAATATTATCGAAACCAATTTGATTGGTAAAAGATTAAATCTAAATCCGCTTTTAATTCTTATGTCCGTTTTAATTTGGGGCTACATTTGGGGAATTGTGGGCATGCTGCTTTCTGTTCCGCTAACAGCAATTATAAAAATTATTATTTCAAATTCCGAATCAGAAAATATGAAGTTCATTAGCGACTTGATGAGCAAAGAATAATTTTACCTTCGGTTAAATTATTCTCTTAATGTTTTGTTTTAACAGTTAAAATCGAAAAGCAGGCCAAATTACTTTTGCGCCTGGGTTAAAGAATTATATATTTCAATTACTCTGTCAGTTAGTTTTTCCAAATCAAAAAAATTGACTGCTCGTTTTCTGGCAGACAAACTAAAGCTTCGCATAGTCTCCGGAGATTTTAGTAACAGTTCAATTTTTTGTGCAAGCGCACCGGCATTTTTATTTTCAAATAAAAATGAAGTTTCACCTTCAACCGCAATATCCAAAACGCCATCCGCATTCGAACAAACGGAAGGCTTGCCCATAGACATTGCTTCTGCTAAGGCAATTCCGAAGGCTTCATTGTGAGAAGGGAAAACAAATATATCCATTGCCCTCAAAACTTCTGGTGTATCTGTTCTATAACCTGTAAAAATTATATTATTAAGAGCTAAATCATCCGATAGCTGTTTTATTTTATCGGCATAATTATTTTCGCCACGGCTTGCTTCACCGACAATCATAAACCTTAGTCTGCTATACTTATCGCTTAAAATCTTTGCTGCTTCTAAAAATTCTTCATGTCCTTTTCCGGGACTAAACCTTGCAATCATACCTATTAAAGTTTCATCTTCTTTAATTTTAAATTCATCCCTTACTTTTTGTGCATTGACAGTTGCTGGGTTAAATTTTTCCGTATCAATTCCGTTGTGAAGTAGAAGAATTTTATCCTCCGTCAAAGGACATGTTTCAAGAAGATTTCTTTTTATGACATTGCTTATTGCTAGTGCAAAGGATAGTCGATTGTAAATCCATCTGTGTAGTTTGTCCTTTTTTATAATAAAAGAACCGACCTGCTTAGTCAGGATTAAAGGAATTTTAGTTCCTAAAATTTTAAGTGCCGGTACCAACAACCACAAGTCTTTTGATGCTTGAGTATGAATTAAATCATAATTACTGCGACGGATAATGCTTGCAAGGTTAAGGATGCTAAAAGGATGAATATAGCCCGATATTTTTATCGGATGAATAATTACTCCGATGTTATTAGCTTCAATGTGAATTCTAGATTCGGCGATGCACAAAAGCTCTACGGAAATATTTTTTTTTAATAACTGCTGGATAGCGGTAAGAGTAAACATTTCCATACCACCCCAGCTTTTAGAAAGACAAGAATAAAGAATTTTCATAAATAGCGTTAATAGATTTTCTTAAGTTTAGAATCCTTAAAATAGTGAAGAAGAATTTCATCAAACATGTGCCCTCTTGCAGCCATCACCGCTGCGCCGATTTGACAAAGTCCTACACCATGTCCCCAACCAGCACCGTAAATTAAAAAGTTTTGCGGAATTCCCTCTACAAAATCAAATTTTTCAATTACGATGGCTGAACTATACAAATGGCTTGCAGAAAGTAATCTGCGTATTTCAAGTTCCTTACCTATAGTTAAAGTTTTTTTGTTTCCAGCAATCTTCATTTTTACTAATCTTGCCGAAGCGCCCCGTTTAACTGGGATTAAATCAATTATATCTCCGAAATCGATCCCGCTTTTTTTCTTAATTAACTCCGATATTTCCTTTTGAGTATAACTGACTTTCCACCGGTAGAAGTCTGAGGTCTCCTGGTCATATTCAAGAAGAATTTGAGATAAAATCTTTTTATCGTTTGTATTGCAATAAGCGGAAGGATTTCCTTTTATCCATTTCTGCGCATTCAGTTCATTTGAAAAGTCCAAATTAAAATTATCCGGCTCAAACTTGTAATCAATTATCGACTTTAGATAACTAAACTTTACCGGTTCCCACACATTTTCGAATGATTCAGAGATGCCGCCGCAAGATTTTGAATACCTTGCGTCGCAAATTTTATTTTCACTCATTAAAACTATTCCGGAGGTTTGCTTAACGGCACGCCTAGCGGCGTCGGTAAAAATTTTTGTAATACCTTGGTAACGCTGACAATGATCGTCTGCACAGACATCGAATAACCTGTGGTCTTCCCTATCGTACCATCTAATTATTTCCTCTTCTGATTTTAATTCGATTTGAAAATCAGACTTCTTTTCTTCTTTTGATTTTTCAATTTGTGCAAGCAACCAGCTTCTCGAAATAATCGCATGAGCTTTTAATAACTGCATTGAACACTTTGCACTCATTTCGGAAGAAATTACGCTTACAAGATAATTCTCTATGGGTAAAATGTTAATTGCTGTAACCTTGCCGTTTTCCAATATTAGTTTTAGAGCACCGCTAAACCGTTCTTTCTCTTTTCGTTCCCAATGAAATTTTACCCCGATTGTTACATCTTTTATCAAAAAAGATTCTTGTAAAGCGTTGCCCGGCTCAAAGATAATTTCGCCTGAAGTTTCAATCTTTTCCGAGCCTTTCCTGCATAGGATTTTATTATCAATAGACTCTGCCGAAAACGAACCGCTGAAGGTTTGCTTAAATCCGTATACCTTAAAATCGCCATGAAGTTCAAAATTAATTTTCTTTTCTGATAATATTCCAACATTTACCAGTGGCTCATTTAAAAAGTTTTCAATCATTTTATGACTTAAATCAATAAATTTAATTTCTATAAAGACAATATTTTGCCTCAAAATATAAGAATATGTTTCAACAAATATATAACCAATCGCTGTTGGGTATTACCAATAAACTTTTTAATTTACCTGCATATAGATAAAAATATTTTTATTATGAAAAAAAATCGTTCGAATGTTATTAACATTATCGGCTTCCCAATGGATTTAGGTGCCGATAGAAGAGGCGTTGACATGGGACCCTCTGCTTTAAGAATTGCCGGGGTAAGAGAAAAACTTGAGAGGCTTGGATACAAAATTATTGACAGCGGTGATATTAATATTCGGATAATGGAACTTCAAAAAATTACTAATCATAAGCTTAAATATCTAGATGAAATTTTGAAAACTTCTAAAGTACTTGCCAAAAAAGTTGAAAAAGTCCTGGATAAGGGTCAGTTCCCTCTCTGCATCGGCGGCGATCACTCTATGGCAATAGGAAGTATTGCGGGTGTTTCTTCCTATTGCAGAAAAAATAAATTGAAACTCGGAGTCATCTGGATTGATGCGCATGCTGATATGAACACAGATGAAACCTCTCCTTCCGGGAATATCCACGGTATGCCACTTGCTGCCGCTCTTGGATTAGGCAATGAGCATCTTACAAATTTCTATGGGTTTGCCCCAAAAGTTAAACCGGAAAATTGTGCTCTTATTGGTATTAGAAGCATCGACCAGCTTGAAAAATTGAATATAAAAAAGTTAAACCCTTCCGTTTACACAATGACAGACGTTGATAAACTCGGAATTCATAGAATAATTTCAAGAGTCCTTAAACAGTTTAAGGAAAAAGTCGATCATATTCACGTAAGCTTTGATCTTGACGCTGTTGATCCCTCTGTCGCTGCGGGTGTCGGTACTCCTGTTCGCGGCGGTTTAAGCTACAGGGAAACCCACCTTATAATGGAATCTATAGCCGAATGCGGCTGCATGTCATCTCTTGAGGTTACTGAAATAAATCCAATTTTAGATAATAAAAATGAAAGTGCTATATTTGCTTCCGATGTAATTGCTTCTGTTATGGGGCAAAGAATTTTGTAACCGGGAAGTATTCTCCCAAAGAGAGGATAAATTCATTTGTATAAAGACCATCTTCTTGTTATTTATCTTTTGATTTTTTTAGCCGCTGCTATGATGTTTAGAATATTAGGATTCATTAATACATCGGCTGGAGAAATTTTAAGCTACGTTTTAGCAGCGTATGGAATTATTACGGTTTATGTTTCCACGGGCAGTAACAAAAAGTTAAATCTATTTTTCGGTACAGTAGTCTTTTTATCGGGTATTATCCTTTTCGTCATTAACAATTTTGATTTTTATAATTTATCCGGGATTCTTTTCCCCTCGGTATTTTTTATTATTGGTATAGGCTTTTTGATGCTTTTTATTGACAATCCGTCTGATAAAAGAATTATAACCGTTGCAATAATTTTTCTTATTTTCGGTATAACATTAACAATTATACTCGGCACCCCCTCGATCCAATCATTCTATTATGCAATTCTTTATGTTTCCCAAAAACACTGGCTGTTAGTTTTAATTTTAATAATGATAATCCTTCTTACAAAAAGAGTAAAATAATAGTAAAATTATTTACTTATGTTACGCAGACAATTTCAAATATAATGGAAGTGAAGTACAAAACCTCCGAGGTTTAGGAAAACCTCGGAGGTTTCTCATTATGTAATAATAACCTTTTG
>JAKBMG010000169.1:0-7972 GCA_021831685.1 Bacteroidota bacterium
ATTCTATCTCAAACTTTTTAAGTAGCTCTGTATACTCCTGCCGGAACGTTCTTCTTTTATGATGAATTTCCTGATTAGCTATATAATTATAAATGGTATCTAATTGAGATCTGCCGTAGGAGAAGGCTCCATACCCATCTTGCCAATGGAATTTGCCCCTAAACCAATCCTTCTGATTGATAAAAGTTGATGAATCTCTTTTTATACATCCGACAAGATCTGAAATTTTATCATTGGGATTTAAACCTATCAGTAGATGTATATGATCCGGCATTCCATTTATTATAATGGATTTATGTTTCCTATTTGTTATTATTCCGCTGATATAGCTAAATACTTCTCCTCTAATCTCCTTAATTAATAATCGTTCCCTATATTTTACTGCAAATACTAAATGGGTATATAGCTGTGTAAATGCACCTGGTTTCATATTAAGCCCTTTTTATTGATCCTCTACGAGGATCTGTTTTTATGAGATATGTTTTTATTCTACAATAATAAAACATCTACGATGTTTTACACTCTTTAATCTTTTTTAAGAAACCACCGAAAATAGATTCTCATAATAATAAAACATCTACGATGTTTCTGCTACTTGAGAATTCTTAGATATTTATGCTCATTAATTTATTTATTTTATCAAACAATTCTTTTATCTCAAATGGTTTTGAAATATATTCGTCGCATCCGGCATCAAGAGAATTTTGCCGGTCTGTTGAAAAAGCATGCGCCGTTACCGCTATTGTTGGAATCTTCGAAAACTCTTACTGTTTTCCGTATTGGGACACCCTAAGAAACAAACGAATTGAACCGTACATAATTTATTCGTGATAACCTCGTAGAGGTTATATTGTTGTAGATAAATATTCAACCTACATATTTCAATCCTCGTAGAGGATTTATAATATTTCTTTATCTGCTTCAATCAAAAAGAATCAACCAAATATTTTTCATCGTATTCTATCTCAAACTTTTTAAGCTCTTTTTATTGATCCTCTACGAGGATCAGTTATTTGAGATTTATTTATCTTCTACAATAATAAAACATCTACGATGTTTCTGCTACTTGAGAATTCTTAGATATTTATGCTCATTAATTTATTTATTTTATCAAACAATTCTTTTAATTCAAAAGGTTTTGAAATATACTCATCGCATCCGGCATCAAGAGAATTTTGCCGGTCAGTTAAAAAAGCATGTGCAGTTACTGCAATAACCGGAATGCTTGAATACTCCGGGGTCTTTTTAATTAGTGTTGTAAGTTCTAATCCGTTCATATCTCCCTGTATTGATATATCCATTAATATAAGTTCGATGGAATTAGTCTTTAATGCCTCAAGTGCTTCAGAAGCAGAAGGCACAACAACAGAATTATATTTTTTAGATAGTATTAGTCTTAAAGCATTTTGGTTTATCTCATTGTCTTCGACAATTAGAATTAAAGGCTTTCCGTCTTCACTATGTTGATGCTTGAGTGTTACTTTTTTAGTTGGATACTTTTGTGATGTTTCGATTACTTTTTCAAGTTTGCTATTTACCCCTTGTGCGAAATGAATTGTAAAGGTTGTACCCTCACCTTTTTTACTTACAGCAGAAATGGAGGCATTGTTCAAATCCAGGTACTTTTTTACTAATGAAAGTCCAAGTCCGATTCCTTCATAAGGTCTACTGTACCCAATTACTTCCTGAGTATAAGGTTCAAATAAATGTTTTAAGTATTCCTCATCAATACCAATACCGCTGTCTTTAACATCAACTTTTAGAAATCCATTAGCATCTTTATAAAGAATTACTTTGACATATCCTTTATGCGTATACTTTAAGGCATTATCAATTAAATTTGAGATAGCATGAGAAATACAATATGTATCCGCCATTAAATTTCCATCTTCGCATTTATTCTCAAAAGTAAGTTCAAGAGAATTTGTAACGGCTGTTGACTTGTACTCCGACATTAAATTATTAATAATTAACGGAAGTTTTAGTAATCCTTTGCTTACTGAAAATTCACCGACTTGCAGCCTGGAAAAGTTCAAAATCATATCAGTAGTTCTAACAATACGTTTACTTGAACTGTCTATAGCATTAAAGCAATCTACATCATCTTTAGAAGCAAATTGAGCGAGTGATTCTTTAATCAAGTTTGTCATTCCCAATATTCCGTTTAAGGGGGTCCTAATTTCGTGAGAAATATTTGCAATAAATGCGTCTTTTAATTTGTTAGACTTTTCAGCTAATTCTTTTGCTTGAATCAAATCTTGTTCTGCTTGCTTTTGTTCTGAAATATTTATTGTAACGCCTTCAAAGCCAACCAATTGATTATTAACATTACGTATACTGCGTGCCGTCTCTGAAATCCAGATAATACTGCCGTCTTTGCGATATACCTGGGATTCAAAGTTGTTTACCGCGCCTTGCTCCTGCGTTAACCGGGTAAACTCCTCCCGGCGTCCGGGTTCAACGTAGAACCTGCGGTTTAGATCGGAGACACACTCCATTAAATCTTCCGGTGACTCATAGCCAAGTATCCGTGCGTGCGTTGGATTTGCCGACAAATATCTGCCGTCAGTTGTAGTTTGATATATGCCGACGATGGCGCTTTCAAAGATACTGCGATACTTTTCTTCCGATCGCTGCAGAGCCTCCTCCGCCTGTTTGCGTTCGGTAATATTTTCAATAGTCCCCTCATAGTACAAAGTTTCTCCTTTGGAATTACGAATAGCGCGTGCGCTCTCACTAACCCAAATTTCTTTCCCATCTTTTCGTTTCCATAGAAATTCCCCCCCTCTAATTTCACCATATTTCTCTATTGGCTCTATGAACAGTTCACGGGAATAAGATTGTTCAAACCCTTCTTTCTTCAAATCTCTTTTTTTGAGTTCCTCGAAAGAAGTATACCCAAGCATACTAACAAGAGCGGGATTAGCCATAAGAATTTTACCATCCGGCGTAGTTCTGTATATACCGATTGTTGCATTAATGTATAATGATCGGAAGCGTTCTTCGCTTTCCTTTAGCGCCTCTTCTGCACGTTTTCGCTCGGTGATATCACGTGAAATGCCTAATACTGCTCTTACTCCTTCTATATCATCTTTAAGTGGAGCGAGTGTTACGCTAATCCATGTTTCCCCATTTCCAGGGAAGGTTCTTTTATACTCAATATTCAAAGCATTGCCGCTTGAAAAAACTTCTTGTATATCTTTCCTTCGCTCTTCGAACAATGCAGGAGAAAATAGTTCAGTGAGATTTTTACCGATGAGTTCTTCCGGGCGAACATTAAATCTTTTTGCGCCAAATTCATTTATATACTCAAGAAATAAATTGCGGTTGAGTATAAATATTGCATCTTCAGCGGACTCAGCAAGAGTTCTGTAACGGTTTTCACTTTCGCGCAAAGACTCTTCAGTTTTTTTTCTTTCAATAATTTCCGCAGTTAAAGCAGCAGTTCTTTCAATAACTAATGCTTCCAAATTTTCGTGTATAAGGCATCGGTCCAAAGCGGCGCCAATTTGGTTCCCAATACCGTTTAATACGGCAAGATCATTATCATCAAACAAAACATTCTCCGCACCAACCAAATTTAGAATACCCATTAAAACATTGCCGCTTTTCAAAGGAATAGTTACATGAGAACGCAATCCGAGGGTATCTCCATTTGCTTTCTTAAGCCGTTCACACTCAGTAATATTCATTGATCGATTTATCTCACCAGCAAGAACTTTACGACGGCACAGACAATCTCCATCCAGAGCGCCGGGAACTTCCAAAACTGGCGGTAAACCACGGGAACCTGCAAGTTTAAAGTTAGATTCACCTTCATAAACAGAAAACCATCCGGCACGTACATCCGGTAATAACAAAGCACGGTCTAAAACTTGCTCTATTACTTCTTGCCGGGTCATTGAGCCATTTAATCCCTTTGCAATTTGGTAAATGCCGCGTAAAATCTCATTTGACCGGCTAATCTGTTGATCGCGTATTTGAAGAGTTCCACAAAGCTCTACAGCTTGCTCATAAGTTGAAATTAGTAAATCTAGAATTTGCTGTCGTTCGGCAGTAATAAAGTGTCTATTACCTCCTAAAGAAATTTCGACGCCAAACTCAAACTTATTGTTCGAACGAAGTTTTTTGCTCATTAAAATATTATTGATACGAAGAAGCAGATTTTGTTCATCGTAAGGTTTTCTTATAAAATTATCGGCGCCGCATTTTAGAGCCTCAATTACATCTGCAGGGCCGGATAAAGATGTAAGTAGAACAATAGGAGTATCCTTCAAGATTTCATCGGAACGAATGGCTTTACATAGTTCAAAACCGTTCATTTCAGGCATTACAATATCACTTATTATTATTGCCGGAGGATGTTTGCGCGCAGCTTCCAGTCCCAATTTACCGTTTACAGCAGTTATTACTTTATAATCATGCGTTTCAAGCGAATGCTGGAGCTGTTCAAGCTGAGTGGGGCTATCTTCGACAATAAGAATTTCTAAATCATTTTTTGATTCCACTTGGATTCTCCTATTGATTTCTTTATTAAGTTAATAATTTCTTCTTTAGTAAATGGTTTTGTAATAATATTATTAAAGCCACTGTCTAATAATCGATCCCTATCAGACGGCAGGGCGTAGCCGGTTACAGCTACAACTGGTATTTTACTATATCGAACATCCTGTTTAATTATTTTTAAAGTATCAATTCCATTCATTCCGGATCCTAAGTTTATATCCATTAAAATTATGGGATAAATTTTCTTACTAATTAGTTCTATTGCAATTTCCCCGTTAGAAGCGTTCACGACAATATACCTGTCCTTTAAAAATCTTTTCATTAGGATATAATTCATTTCATTATCTTCGACATAAAGAATTTCACTTAATTTTTGTTTAATTAAGTTGGGCTTATCATTAGTAAAATTATTGTTGCTGCTATCATTAATTTTGATCTCGGTAAGAGGCAAATAGATATGAAATGTAGAACCTATTTCGACTTTACTTTCGAAAACAATTCTTCCGCCAATTAGTTCAATCATTCTTTTTGCCACCGGCAAACCAAGCCCTAATCCCTCATATTTTCTTGAATAGCCTTCGCTAACTTGTTTAAAATCTTTGAATATATAGTCAAAGTTAATTTCCGAAATACCGATTCCAGTATCAGTGACGGAAACTACAGCAAAATTTGTATTATTTTTAATTTCAACTTTTATTGAGACAGTAATCTTACCCTTTATAGTAAACTTAAAAGCATTGTCTATAATGTTTGTTAAAGCCTGTTCAAACAGCATTTTATCTATGTTTACAATTATAATTTTATTCGAAGGTAAATATTCATATTTAAGTTCTTTATTTAATGCATAATCATTAAATGTTTCAACTACAGAATCTACTACTAGGACAAGATTTTCAGATGCTAAATTTATATTTGGAACTTCGCTCTCAAATGCTGAAAGATTAAGAATAGAACTTAGAGTTGTCAATAACCTTTTCCCGGAGGAAAGAATACGCGATGAGTAATCGATATAACTCTTATTTTTCAGCTCCGATTTTAATATTTCTGCAAAACCTATAATTCCATTCAAGGGGGTTCTGAATTCGTGACTCATATTTGCTAAAAGATTGGACTTTAAGAGATTCATTTCATCAGCTTTAGCTTTTGATTTTAATAACTCACTTTCATAATGTTTTCTTTCACTTATATCTCTAATAACAGCAATCATTTCATTCAAGTTAATATTATCGTCAACTTCAAGGTATTGGAATGAAGATTCGCACCAAAAGTAAGAACCATTGAGGTGCTGAATTCGATATTCCACTGTTTTCGTTTTCAGTTTTGGAATTTCTAATAGTATAGATCTCACACCTTCTACTTCTTCCGGATGGATAATATCAAAGATAGATTTACCAATCATAGCATCTATTCCAAGAAGAGTTTTAGATGCTTTTGAAGCAAAAAGAAAAATGCCGTCTGAAGACAATTTTGAAATCAAATCACTCGCGTTTTCAGTAAGAAGCCTATAAAGCTTTTCATTTTTTCTTAATTCTGATTCGGTCCATTTAAGCTTACTTTTATCCTCAAATTCTTTTAATGCTCTATTAACAGCGGGAATTAACCTCTCAATTCTATGCTTAAGGACATAATCGGTAGCGCCATGTGTTAAACTTTCTATAGCAATTTCTTCGCCTATTGTACCGGAAACAAAAATAAAAGGGGTTTCAATATTTCTTTCAGTAATTAATTCAAGGGCTTCTAAACCGGTAAAATTATTCAAAGTATTATCCGAGATAATTAAATCATAAGTACCGTGCTCAATAGAATTTATGAACTCATCTTTTTTATCTACTCTTTTTATTACCGGATTTAAATTGTTGCTTGAAAGAATATATTCTATTAATTCAGCATCATAAATATTATCCTCAAGATGGAGAATATTAATTTCTGATTTCATATAAGCAAACTCCCATATAAATTAAATTTATTTTTTATCCTAATAAACGAAAGTACGATAGCTACTACTATCAATATTAAGGGCACTTCTAAAAACTTCAATACCTGCCGGTAGACAGGTTCTCTGCGTTAAATTTTTATAAAAGATAGTTTTTAGAAGTACCCTTTATTTATTTTATCAAACAATTCTTTTATCCCAAAAGGTTTTGAAATATACTCATCGCATCCGGCATCAAGAGAATTTTGCCGATCGGTTAAAAAAGCATGCGCCGTTACCGCTATAATTGGAATCTTCGAAAACTCTTACTGTTTTCCGTATTGAGACACACTAAGAAACCAACGAATGGGAGCGTGTGTAATTTATTCGTGATAACCTCGTAGAGGTTATATTGTTGTAGATAAATATTCAACCTACATATTTCAATCCTCGTAGAGGATTTATAATATTTCTTTATCTGCTTCAATCAAAAAAATCAAATAAATATTTTTCATCATATTCTATCTCAAACTTTTTAAGCTCCTTTTATTGATCCTCTACGAGGATCAGTTTTTATGAGATATATTTTTATTCTACAATAATAAAACATCTACGATGTTTCTGCTCATTAATTTAGGGCACTTCTAAAAACTTCAATACCTGCTATTTTACATTTAATGCCTCATTAATTGTATCAATTAATTGTTCCTTCGAGAAAGGTTTTGTTAAATAATGCGTGCAGCCTGAAGCAAGAAATTCTTCTTTATCACCGTGCATTGCAAAAGCCGTAAATGCGATTATTGGAACATCTTTATATTTACTAATCATCCTTATTTGTTGTGCAGCTTGCAGTCCGCTCATCCCCGTACCAAGGTTTATATCCATAAGAATAGCGGAATAAGATTTTAACTTTACAGCTTTTATTGCTTCGATGCCGTTTGTTACGCTGTCTAAAATGAAAATATTTCTTAAATATAATTTTGTAACTTTAACGGCAATATTATCATTCTCAACGAGTAAGATTTTAGCCAATTCCTTCTCTATCATAAGGCTTTCGGGAATATTACTTTTAATAACTTCTTTATTTCCATATTTCTCAGAAGTAATCAATTGGAGATTGTTATTTCCTACCGGTAGATTAATAGGCAATTCAATGATGAAAGTAGTCCCTTTTCCCGGCTCGCTTTCTAATGAAATTTTCCCATTCAATTTTTCAACAAATCTTTTTGTCATTGTTAACCCTAATCCGGTTCCTTCAAAGCTTCTTGAGAATCCTTCACTTACTTGCCTGAACTCATCAAAAATATATTCTTGACTATCTTTCGGAATTCCTATTCCTGTGTCAATCACTTTAATTTTTATCCATTGACTCTCTGCGTTGCCATCCTTTGTAAGAGTAATTGTTATTCCTCCTTTGTTTGTATACTTAACAGCATTGTTCACTAAATTATTTATTATCTCATTGAACATTCTTTCATCGAGACTTACATCTAACTTCGCAGATATAGTATCCAATTTTAAGTATAAACCCTTTTTATCGTCTACAACTTTAAA
>JAKBMG010000169.1:7982-8586 GCA_021831685.1 Bacteroidota bacterium
CTTTGGCTTATACTTTCGATTGCGTTAAAAATTTTGTAATCCATAGGTAGCCGGTCAGCCTCTATCCTAGAAAGATCAAGAATCAAGTTAAGAGTTTCCAATAACCTACTTCCGCTGGAATAAATGGTGTCAGCCATCTCAAATAAGTCACTATTGTTTAATTCCCCTTTGAGAATATCTGCATAGCCCATAATGCCAATTAAGGGAGTGCGAAGCTCATGACTCATATTTGCAAGAAAGCTTGATTTTAATCTGCTCATCTCTTCTGCTTTTTCCTTGGCAGAGTTGAGATCAAATATAGATTGCATTCGATCAGTTATGTCGCGGAAAATACTTAATAGTAAAATAGGCTGGCCTATAATTTCTACATAAGAATTGGAGAGTTCAGCCCAAACTTTTCTTTTGTCCCAGAGGTTAACCTCGACTTCCATTTTAGGTTTAACCGTGCGTGATTTAAAATTAAATTTATATCTATCAATTTGGTTATCATTTTCTTCATGAATATAGATAGCGTCAAAGGGAAGTCCTTCTAATTCTTCTCTTGTTTTATTCATCAAGAGGCAAAAGGCGGGATTTACTTTTATAATAATTCCATTTAGATCGG
>JAKBMG010000177.1:0-29150 GCA_021831685.1 Bacteroidota bacterium
GATTGTCTTCTTATTTTTCATGAATAATAACTCCTTTACAAAAATTACTTAATGCTTTGCGATATCCTTTAAGAAAAGTATAAAAAAAATATTTATCCTAAATACAGCTTCGCCCCTTGAGCCACGGTAAAAATTTCTTTGTGGTACAAATCACTTAATGCTTTGCGATATCCTTTAAGAAAAATTATTAAACAAATATTCTAAAGTCAAGAAAAAAATAATATTTTTTTAATATGAAATAAATAAATTGGAGTTGCTTTTTAGGTAATGTTTAAAATCAGTGCTATCTTTTCCCCACTTTTTAAATCCTATTACTTCTTCGTCAGCCTTTTAATAGGTGGATACGTTTATTTTTACAGTTTCATGCTGCAAAAATTATTTTCCCTTCTCTCAAAACAGTTTCAATGAATCCGCTCTTATTAAATTTTTGGACTAATATATTTGGTTCTATCCTTATATCAACTTTGCGTACAAGCTCAAATAATTTTCCGCTTAATTCTAAATAATCTCCTTTTAAATCATCTACAATTATGGCAACGTCAATATCACTGTATTCTTGCATTTCTCCTCTTGCTGCAGAGCCATAAAGCACCACTGTCTTAACATCGGTAATATCCTTTACCAACTCAGTATACTGTTTAACTATTTTAATAATATTTTTATCCATTTGTAAAATTCTTTGTTGGCAAGATCCAGCCAATATTCTATTCTTTCTTTTGTCTTATCCATAATTATAAATAATCCTTTTTTACTATATGATAACCTACACAAATTAACAATCTGTTTCACCCAAATTAAAAAACTATATAAGCCAGACTACTGAGTGGGTTATTTTAATATTTTTTGAAGGAATTCAATGGGATGATAAATAGGATTGTTCAATTCGTCCCCTATTTGCTCACGGCAAGATGTTCCGCTTGCTAAGATTATTGTGTTGCTATCAAAAGAATCTGATCTTATAATTTGATGTATTAGATCATCTCCAATATTTTTGCTTATTGCATAATATTCTTTCTTAAAACCAAAACTTCCAGCCATTCCGCAGCACTCTACATTAGAGACATCAACAGTATAATCTAGTCTTTGAAAAAATTCTGAAGCTACATAGCCGGCACCAATAGTTTTCATTTGACAATGACCATGATAAAAAATTTTTGGTTTCGGTAAATCTGAATTAGCTATGTATTTAGTAAGGTCTAATTTGCAGTTAACAATTAACATATTAATATATTCAATTGGATCATACGTATGATTTGCAAGTTTATCAAACTGTTTATCATTGTTAAGCAGTTTTTTATAATCATACCTGAAAAGCGCTAATACACTTGGTTCAGCGACAATAATTTCATTACCATCATCGATTAGTTCTTCAAGATAAGTTGCGAGCTTTAATGCTCTTTTAGTCGCTAATTGAACAAGTCCCTGTGATTGGGATGCCCGCCCTTCATCAAGTAATTTACTTAGTGTAATGGACATTCCGAGTTTATCAAATACTTTTATTGCTGCCATTCCAACATTTGGATTATTATAATTGGTGTAAACATCTGCTAATAAAACTAGCCCAGAAGTTAATTCGTTTGTTTTAGATTTGAGGTTATTAGTTCTTCGATATTCCTTATATTGTTTCACTAATGTTTTATTGGCAAAGCGCGGAATCTTCCGTCGTTTTTCAAAGCCAATAATTTTTTCCATTATGGTTCTGCTAATTGATAGATTACTTACCCAATTTGACAATCCAGGCGTAATTGAAGCAAACTTTCCTAATATTGAAAAGTTGCCAAAAAAAGATTTCTGTAATGACGGTCCGCCGGCAGCTTTGATCAAACGATTTTTAATTGTCGTATTTAATTTTGGAATATCAATTCGAACCGGGCAATTAGGTACACATCTTGAACACCCTGTACATAATTCCGCGAACCTACCCTTTTCGAGAATATCTGTGGTTCCTACTGTCCAAGCGCCGCCAATCCCACCAGTATATACCTCACCACCGAAGGCGTGCCCGCCCACTGCTTGGAAGTTTGCACATGAGTTCATACAAGCGCTGCACCTAATACAGTACAGAGCTTCTTTCAGATCTTTATCTTCCCGCATCTGCATTCTACCATTATCAATTATGACTAAATGAAATTCTCTTTGCTTATCTTTTCTTCCATTTAAGTTTAGTATTGGTAAATCTAATGGGGGCTCTAATATATTTGTGTATGATGTTAATGGCTGACCGGTTCCGCTTGCAGCTAAAAGTTCTATGAATATCCCGAAATCTTTTTTGCTTGGAATTATTTTTTCTATTCCGGCTATAGCAATGTGTACAGCCGGAAGTTGGGTAGTAAGCCGTATATTTCCTTCACTTTCTACAAGTAGAATAGTCCCTTCCTCGGCGGCAATTAGATTTGCACCGCTGATACCAATATCGGCTGAAAGAAATTTTTTCCTTAAAATATCTCTGGCAAATTCGGTCAATTCTTCACCGGTTTCGAGAGACTTATCAGTATTAAAATTCCGCTTAAATAATTCTGATATACTCTCACGGCTTCTGTGAATTGCAGGCGCCACATTGTGAGAAGGTTGTTCTTTGGAAACCTGCAAAATAAATTCAGCTAAATCTGTTTCCGCTATCTCGAAACCTTGTTTTTCCAGTACACTATTTAATCCAATTTCCTCAGAAGTAATAGATTTGGCTTTCACTATAAGTTTAGCTTTGTGTGAAAGGCAAACATTTTTTATGTAATCTGTGGCATCCTTTTTTGACTTCGCAAGGAAAATTTTTCCACCTCGATGTTCAATTGTTTCGGTAAGCTTATCGAGTAGCTGCGGCAAATTTTGAATTGAATTCTCTTTTATCTGACGAGCACGATCTTTTAACTCTTCATAATCATCTATTTTTTTTACTGCTTTATACCTGTTCGTATTAAAAGATTGGGTGTTAAGACGAACTGCATCGCTCTCAACATCAAGAGCTAATTTGATTGCTTTCTTAAGGGTTTCTTTAGAAGATTTGTCAGCTACTTGTCTTGGATGGATTTTATAGTCGTTAATATTTTCCATCTAACTACCCTGCCTGCCGGTAGGCAAGTCCACAATAATTATATGCAATTTACCTGGTCCATGCACACCTCTTACTAAAGGTCCCATATCAGCGGTAGCGCTCGGTCCGGTGATAATTGAGAAGCTGCGCTTTAATCCTTTTCCTTCCAAATATTTTTCTGAAAAAATATCACGCGGTTTAGGGATTATTGTTTTGCTATCCACGATAACAATATGTTTGCGTGTAAGCATACTTGCCGGACTTGATAAATTTTTTGTAATGGATAAACAAACAGAGCCTGTGGAAGCTATTGCGCAAAACGCATCAGTAATACCGGTCTTAATGGTTGAAAGCTGTTCCTTTGTAGGTTCAATTATTACGTTTTTATTTAATTTAAATATAGAAAATAATTCCGGGTCCAAATCATCCGGCTGTGCAAGGAGAACCACTTCATTTTCGGTAGCTGCTACTAATGCATCATTTAAAGAATTTGCATTGGCAGGAATTCTTTCAACTGTTGCAACCACCTCCTTGGCTGATGCAATAAATTGTTCTATTATTTCTTTATTAATTTCATTTGGCATAAAAAACACTTTTTTGATTTTAACCGGATAATAATCAATAATTCACCTCGGATAATGGAATATAGGATTCCAACATTCCACTACTCCATTACTCTAATTTTCCATCACTCCATTTTTTCGAAATTCCAAATGTTGCGTAACATGAGGCAATACTTTATCTCAATATATTTTTATAGTTCGCTTCATTTTCATCGAAGTAACTTGAATTTTTTGGTTCGTACATTTTTAACTCGAATGAGTTGGCGACAATCATTCTCCATGCATGAAGATCCGGTACCGCTCCTGAAGCTATTGCTTGAACTCCAATATTTCCTATTATTGTCCCTTCAATAGGCCCGGCAAGAACATTGCGACCGATAGCATCGGCTGTCAATTGTGTAAGAAGTTCATTCTGAATTCCCCCACCAACTGCATGTAATATTTTAATCTTATTACCGGAGACCGATTCTATTTCCTTAATTGTATTTCTATAACTAAAAGCAAGGCTTTCTAGAGCTACTCTGATAATAAATCCGATATCAGATTTAACTGTTTGTCTTGTTTCCTTTAAATATGCAATTATCTTTTCAGGCATTTCACCTGCTTTAAGAAATCTTGGATCACTAAGGTCCACCCATGATCTTGCAAATCCATTTTCCTTTGCCATGGATGCTAATTCCGGATAACTATATTCTTTGGATTTCCCTTGCCAATACCGTCTGCATTCTTGAATAGGCCATAAACCAATAATATTTTTAAGAAAACGTGTTGTCTTTTCAACACCCCCTTCATTCGTAAAGTTGTACTCCATCGCTTGAGCAGAAAGCAGTGATTGTTTTAATTCAATGCCCATTAAAGACCAGGTGCCAGAGCTTAAAAATGCCCAACTTGCTCCCTTTTCTGGATTATTTTCAATAGCAGGCACAGAAACAACTGCCGAAGCTGTATCGTGACTGGCGCCGGCAATAACCGGGATAGTTTTATTTAATCCGGTCTGCTCTGCAATAGAAGGTAGAAGTGCTCCGAGTATAGTGCCGGGTTCAACTATTTCGGGAAATATTTTCCTTGGTAAGCCAAATGCATCAATTAATTCCCATGACCATTTTCTCGTATCAGACTCTACAAGACTGGTAGTGGTTGCATTTGTAAACTCAGCTTTCTTTTTGCCTGAAAGTAAATAACTTAAGAAGTCGGGAATTAGCAGCATTTTATCTGTAGCATTCAACAAATTTGATTTGCGCTTCTTCTCAGATAAAAGTTGAAATAGTGTATTGAACTGAGCAAATTGAATTCCTGTTTTATTATAAATTTTATTCTTTGGAACAATTTGGAAAGCTTCCTCCATCATACCATCTGTGCGATCATCTCTATAATGATATGGATATCCAATTATGCGTCCATCAGAATCAATTAATACATAATCAACTGCCCATGTATCGATTCCAATTCCGTCAAACTCACTGCCAAAAGCTTTTTGGGCATTAGTTAGTCCAACTATTATCTCTTTATAAATTGCTAAAATATCCCAATGGAACCCGTTTTCATATTTGATACTATGAGTAGTAAAGCGATGAACTTCGTGCAAGGTTATTTTATTTTCATTTAGTTTTGATACTACACAGCGCCCGCTTTCAGCACCAAGATCAAAGCCGATAAATTTTTTATCTTGAGTCAATTTCCTATCCCTATTGATTTAATTATTTATTTTCTAAAAAATTCTTTACTTCATTAGCGACAATATATTCCTCATTAGCAGGGATAATTGCAATCTTAATTTTGGAACTTTTATGAGAAATTAGACCTTCTTTAGGATTTAAATTATTTTTTTCTTCATCTATAACTATTCCTAGGTCTTCCATATTGGATAATATCTCTTTTCGAAGGAGAGCAGAGTTTTGTCCGGCACCTGCAGTGAAAGCAATGCAATCAGCGCTGTTAAGAATCGCAAGATATTCTCCAATATATCTTTTTACATAATAAGCAAAAGTTTTGAATGCTAATTCTGCCCTTTTATTTCCTTTTAACATACCCTCTTCAATATCTCTGAAGTCGCCGCTGATTCCGGAGATACCGTAGATTCCGCCCTTAGACATTAATATGTTTCCAACTTCTTCTATGGTTAGATTTTCTTTCTTCATCAAATACAATAATGCAAACGGGTCTAAGTCGCCTACTCTCTTTGCCTGTAGCAAACCGCTTTGGGGACTCATACCCATAGATGTATCGATTGACAAACCGTCTTTAATTGCGCAAACAGAAGAACTCCCACCAAGGTGACAAGAGATTACCTTCTCAGCTCCGAATAATTCCTTTGCCTTAATTCCAATAAATCTATGCGAAGCACCGTGAAATCCATATTTGCGAATACCATACTTTTCAAAATACTCATAAGGTATCCCATATAAATATGCTTCCGGAGGAATATTTTTATGGAAATGAGTTTCAAACAATCCTATTAAAGGTGTATTATTTAATAATTTTTTAAAGACTGAAATTGCAGTTATATAAACATCTGTATGAACCGGCGCAAGGAAGCGATAATCTTCCATAGCTTTAAGGACATCATCCGTCAATTCAACACAACCGCTTACTCCCTTTGCATGAACGGTCTTAAAGCCGACTGCATTAATTTCTTCAATTAAAATTTTTTCCTTGATTGATTCTAAGGTAAGATTGATAGCAAAAGTATAATCCGGAATTTCAAGCTTTAATAATTTCTTTTCATCCCTTTCAAAGTTATATGAATATATACCTTCTTTATCGCCAATTCGTTCAACTGTAGCTTGAAACAAAATCTTTATGCCTGTTTGCCGTGTTGGCAGGTCAGTAATATCATACAACTTACATTTGTAAGAGGTGCTCCCGGGATTTGCAATTAAAATTTTCATATTAAGTATTTCGTTTATCCGCTACGGCGGATCGTTTTTTGTGTAAACCTGCCTGCCCTATCTTTCAATGTCAGTTCCCCCATATTCCATACACCATATTCCATACATCATTTCTCATCCTTGTTTAATCTTTGCAAGAACCTTTTCCGCAATTTCCCTGATTGTTTGTTCTGCAATATCCTTTTTCCCAGGATTAGTTAATTCTTTAACCTGAATTAGTGGTGCTTCACTGCTCGGCATAGGGGTAGCATCGCAAGTAGCAACGCGTCCTTGCAATTTGAATTTTTCACGCAAGCCCATTAATCGGTCTCTTTCATATTCAGGTAGCACATTCAAGTTACCTAATTGAATGGCTTTCCATACAATACTTGCTGTGTGTTCAAGTGTTTCCATGTTATGATAAGCATTCAACAAATCACTTCCCAGAGTCAGGGCTCCGTGGTTCTCCAACAAAATAGCATCTGAATTTTTTATATGCTCTCTAATAGCATCGGGAATTTCCATTGTTGATGGAAGACCATACTTAGCAGTTGGTACAGCACCAATAATGATAATAGCTTCAGGAAGAACACACTTGTTTAAAGGTATACCGGCAACTGCAAAACTTGTTGCATAAGGAGGATGTGCATGTACAACTGACTTCACATCCGATCTTGCATTATAAACTTCAAGATGCATTTTTAGTTCACTGGATGGATGATATCTTGGATCGCCGGAAATCACTTTCCCGGTATTATCAACCTTTATTATCATTTCTTTTGTCATAAATCCTTTGCTAACACCATGCGGAGTAGTAAGAATTTCATGATCATTTAGTTTAACGGATATGTTGCCGTCATTAGAAGCTACATAACCCCGAACCCAAATTCGTCTTCCAATTTCAATGATAAAATTTCTTAATTCCCATTCATTATTCATATTATGACTCCTTAATTAAATTAATTCTTTTAATAATTCTTCATGCGGATTTTTAATTATGACATATCCTGCAAGCATACCATCTTGTTTTATATAATCAAGAGCAGGTTTTACAGCAGATTCTAATGCATCAATATCGCCCGTCATGACAACATATCCTTTTCCTCCCACTGCCATTGCAACGTGAACTCTAATTATCTCCAGATTAGCTTCTTTCACTGCATAGTCTGCTGCTCTAATTGCAGATACAACAGAAAAGGTTTCAATAACCAACATAGCGCCAATTTTTTTATTAATATTTATCTGTATTGTTGTGTTTCCACTAATTGCCGGAAAAACACGAGGGTCAATATTGGGGATAGTAGTCAAATTAATTACTGAAAACCCTCCAACTTCTCTTGCAACATTGATCGCAGTTTCTACATCAGCAACATTGCCCCGAATGACCATGAAAAATTTACCTGAACAAATAGTTCGCGCAATAAGCTTTTCAATATTTGCAGATTTTAATACTGCGTCTTGTACAGCAAAACCTTTGTAAATACTTGCTAATTCTATTATTCCAACTGCATTTCTATTTTCCATCAGTTCCTCCTACCTACTGTCAGGCACTTTTAATTGTAATTTCGCTCGGTGTAACTTTTTTTATAATCCCGTTTATCGAAGCATGAACATTACTCGATATTTTACCGGAGGCTTTAGCTATTATATCATATTTCTTAACAGGATCTCCTTCATTCACCACAGCTTTTGCAGGAGATCCAACATGTTGGTCAAGAGGTACCCGAACTGTTTTTGGATTAATATTTATATCCTTTAATTGTCCTTCGTCTTTAAACATCAAAACGTCAAGTCTTTGCATAAGTTTTTTTGTTGGAACTTTCCGGTATTCATACATTGGATGGACTGTAATTTGTTCTCCATCCCATTTTAAGTTTTGCTCACGAGCTAAGCGTTTTTCAATTACTGTTGCTCCTCTTGGATCCAAGCCTTCGGGGCAGGCATACATAGTACATAAATTACATTCACAGCAAGAAAGATTTCCAGGGTCAAGCATAGGAAAGTCTTCCCGCGTAAACATACGATTTCGCATTGCAGTTTCAGGTCTAACAGGTTGTCCCAATAAGTATCTTGGACAAAACTCAGTACAGTAATAGCATTGGTCACATCCCGCTTTTGCAATTATATCTGTAGCATGCGGAGTAGAAAACCTTCTATACATTGTCACACAATGATGGTCGTCCGGCAAAACAATTAAAGCTCCGGTTCGCTTAGAAATAACTTTGTTAAGATCATCTTCTAAAATACCCATCATCAAGCCACCAGATCGTACGACATAATTTGACGCAGTAATATTAAAATTTGATAGAACTTCTTTATATGTAGTCCCAACCGGGACTATAATTGTAGCTGGTTCTTCAACAGCACCTGCAACAGAAATAAATTTCTCAACGACAGGTTTATTTAGGCCTATATTATAAAGAGTTTCAACGTTTTGCACTAAACATCCAACTGAGATCGGTATTGCACCTGGCAATACAATTCTTTTTGTAGTCATGTAAATTAATGTTACTTCATCTCCTGCCGGATAAACATCATCTACGGTTATTACCTGAATATTTCCGTTTACTTTAGATTTTAATAATTCAATTTCTTCAGGATGTTTATTCTTGATACCGATTATGCCTTGTTTTGCACCAGTTATTTCCATAACAATTTTAAAACCTTGCAAAATCACATCGCTATGATGAAGTATCAAAGCCATATCCTTATGTAACAAGGGTTCGCACTCTGCAGCATTCATAATTATTGTATCAGGCTTAGAATTCAATTTGATGTGGGTTGGAAACCCCGCGCCACCTGCGCCAATAACTCCTAAACTCTCTATATCATTTATTGTCATAAACTTATTTGTTCTTTAGATATCGCGATAATTAATTTTATCGACCACCGCCATTATAAGTGTTCTTATTGGAGCAATATTTAAATTGAATACTGTTTTGGCAACACCGGGGGCGCCGCCGCATACAACAACATCACCAATTCCTGCTCCGACATAATCAATGGCAACCCACTCATTCCCAATAGCTATCCCGTCAGGTAAAATTGGTTGAACAATAAAAACAATTCTCCCGTTATAAGCGCTATGCTTTTTGGAAGAGACTACTTTTTTTTCTACGCGTGCTAAAAACATTATGAAATCTCGTCAACTAGTTCTACAATACTAGCATTAACAGGCGCGAAACCTGATTCAAATGCTTGAGTAGCATCAGAACTTGTCACATAAATTACTTTGTCTCCGCTTGCCGCTATATTTTGTGGATCGGCAACAACAAGCGGAGTATCTGTCTTCTTTCCCTTGGTTGAAATCGGCTGAACAATGTACATTCGGCATCCATTTATTTCTTTAACTTTTTTCGTAGCCCAAACAACTCCAATAACGATACCTAATTTCATAGTCTACTTTAAAGTTTGAGTTATTTGAATATCATCTATAATCGCTATAATCACTGCATCAATTGGAGCATTTTTAGTTGCCTCAGTCATGCGTGCAGACGAACCGAATGAAAGAAGAACAAAACTACCTTCTCCTGCCTGAACAGCATCTACTGCAATGTGATATGATTTTAAAGGATTCCCTTTATAATCAACTTCTTTACATAAAAGAAGCTTTTTGCCATTCAAGCTTTCATCTTTTTGCGATGAAACGATTGTTCCTATTACTTTTGCAAATATCATTTCTATCCAGACTATCTGTTAAATGTCTTATCTAAATCATCAACCGGACGGGGAATGATTAACTGAGATACTACTTCGCCTATTTTAGAAGCAGCATCAGCAGCGGATTCAATTGCAGAACGAACCGCCGCTACGTCTCCTTCAACTACAAATGAAACATAGCCGCTTCCAACCTGGCGCCATTCAACTAATTCAACGTTTGCTGCTTTCATAGCTGTATCTGCACCTTGAATTAGCGGCGCAAATCCTTTTGTCTCAAGTATACCAATCGCATTCTTTACTGCCATTTTATTTCTCCTATATACAATTTTAAAAAATAATTATTAAACAAATCTTAGAGCGCCGTGAGTCATTATTCGACGCTTACGAACGAAATCCAAAGGTGTACAAATTCCTTCTCCGGTTGGCGTTGCTATTGTATGAGAAAAGTATCCCTCTCCCAAATCTCCGCCATCTCCGCGTAAAGTTCCGCCATTTATTGTGTGCACATCACAATTTAATTCTCTTGTAAATCTTGTAGCCCGCACTATGTCTCTGGTAAAGATACTTGCTGTATGTTTAAACCGGTGTTCTGCCTTTAATGATGCTTGCAACCCATCTTCAAAATCTTTTACCTTAACAACTGGAATACATGACGTCATTTGTTCAGCTACAACCCATGGATGATTACGATCTGTTTCGCCAAATAAAAGCGGTACTTTCTCCGATAGCTCTATGCCAATTGCTTTAGCTAATACATTAGCATTACGACCTACATAATCACGTCCGATAAGCCAATGTTTACCGGAAAGCTGCAAAGCTTTGTTTGCTAACTGATCCATTTGGCTACTGGTTAATCGAACATTTCCTGCTTTTTCCATTTCACTCATGAAAGCATCAAATACTGATTCAACTACAAAAATCTCTTTCTCTGCAATACAAAGAACGTTATTATCATAACTTGCACTTTGGGTAATCTCAGTTGCCGCTAAAGTTATATCTGCAGTTTCATCCACAAGTACTGGTGGGTTGCCCGGGCCAGCCGCAATAACTTTTTTAGGATAAGTCATAGCCATATCCACCATAAAAGGTCCGCCGGTAACTGATAATAGCTCTATTTTATCATGACCGAATAGTATTTTGGCTGTTTCAAGAGTTGGTTCAGCAACACAAGTTACTAGGTTTTTAGGTGCTCCTGCCTTTACCATATATTGATTTGCAAGTTGAATTACTTTTGCATTTAATTTTTTTGCAGAGGGATGGGGATTAAATGCTATAGTGTTTCCTCCTGCAAGTTGAATGATTATATTATTTATCATCGTAGGACCGGGATGAGTACTGGGAGTAATATTGCCAATCACACCGAATGGAGAATATTCATCTAACGCAAGTCCATTCTTACCTGACCATGCTTGAGGATTAAGATACTCAACACCTGGACTATTCTTTGCCGCATTAACAAATTTTGAAATCTTATGCTCCACTCGCCCCATCTTAGTTTCTTCAACTGTCATCTGAGCAAATTCTTCTTTATGGTCCAATGTCATTTGCCTGACAGAGTCGGTTATTGTTTTACGGCATTGTTTACTGCGCTCTTTAAACAATTGAAATGCTTCGTGGGCAGCTTCAATAGCATCATTCATATCATCAAACACACCCCAATCACCTTTATCTATTTGTCTCGAAGAATGAGTATCAGTTTGGTTTTGCGCAACCACCTGTCGAACTATATTCTGAACCAAATCCTTTAATTGATCTTCATTAATATTCACGTTTTTCCTCTATTAATTATTTCGCAGATTTCTTTTCTGGTTTCAATGGATCAATCGGAAATTTCGGTACCAACTTTTCTGATGGCCGGGGAATTACCAACTCCGATACAACATTGCCAACGTTCCGGGCAGCTTGAGTACCGGCTTCTACCGCTGCTTTTACTGCTGCAACATCGCCTCTTAAAATTATGCTCACTCTCCCGCCGCCAACCTTAACCAACTTGCCTAATTTTACGTTAGCAGATTTTACTGCAGCATCCGCTGCTTGAATTGCAGCTGTATATCCAACTGTTTCGATTATTCCTAATGCATCTGTCATTTTCATTTCTCCTATTTTTCAATTCCAATTAATTCAAATACTTCTTCGTGCGCCGAGGGGATGATATTGGTACTAACCAATTCGCCAACTTTTGCAGCCGCATCGGCACCAGCTTCAATCGATGAACGAACCGCCCCAACTTCACCACTAACTATTGCTGTTACATACGCTCCGCCAATCTCAACTCGCTTAACAAGTTCGACATTTGCTGTTTTGAGCATAGCATCGATAGCTTGTATAGCTCCGGTATTTCCGCGCGTTTCTACAAATCCTAATGCTACTCGCGACATATTTAACTCCTTCTATTTGTTTATTAATTATTACTAAGTATAAGTTTGTGTTTTTTTATAATATCTTTAGCTCCTGGGCTAATGATCGTTCCTTTGGGAACAACAATTTCAACTATTGCAGGATCAAGTGATACAAGATGATTTTCTGTAAGTAAAGGTGTTTTATAATTACTCAAATCAATCGTCTCACGCTGCTTATTTTGTTTCGTGTTTGTACATGAACAATTTGTCTTTATTTCTTTGGATGAAAAGTCTATTACCTCACCAAGCTTTAACAGTTCAGTAATAACTTCCCTAACAATAATCTCAATCAGTTTTTCAATGTCAATTTTCAATTCGAATCACCGTCAGCTTTTCTATATAAATATTTTTTACCGGAAGATATGGCATCAACAATTCCAACTATTGTATTATCTGTTGCTGTATGTTTTGTCATAGTTGTTATTCTTGCGGATGATGATGAACAAAGGAGCACAATATCTCCATCGCCAGCATTTACAGTATCTATACAAGCTGCTGATTTCTTAGTGTCTGATAAATTCTCATCGAGATAAGTTACAATCATAATTTTTAACCCGTCAAGGTTTCCTTCTTTTTTCGTTGAAACTACATTTCCTATGACTTTTCCTAATCTCATTTTTCAGCTTTACATTTTACCTATAAATTCAACAAAAGTTTCTTCTCGAACATTCGCAGCATTTGCATCATCTGTATCTAAATGAATTTGTAATTTCCAGTTATCATTAGTCCTGATAAGTACATTTTCGAACACGGTGCTTTTTTCACCCGTGATTTTTACTTTACAATAGTCACCATTTTTTACCCCTAATAATTCTGCATCTTTATTAGACATGTGGATGTGTCTATTCGCTACTATTGCACATTTTTCTAAATAGATCGAGCCGTTAGGACCTACTAAAGTTAAAGGCGCAGCCTCTCCTAGCGAACCCGAATTTGCAACCGGCGGATCTATTCCTAGGAAGATAGCATCTGTAAGCGATACTTCAACTTGATCGTACTTTCTAAGAGGACCAAGAATTCTAACATTAGGAATACTGCGTAATTTGGGACCTACAATTGTTAATAATTGTTTTGAAGCAAATTCACCCGGTTGATATAATGAACGCATTGATTCGAATTCAGTTTCTTTACCAAATAGCGTATGAAATGTTTTGGAAGTTAAGTGTATGTGACGATTCGAGATACCAAGAGGTATATTTACAAATGGAGAGTTCGATCCTGGGTGCGATTTTATTGATTGGAGATCAGCCTTAAGAAAATTTTGAACTTCATTTACGATTAGCTCAATTAACTTTTGATCAGAAATCTTATCTATCTGCTTATTACCTGTATATTCTTTGGTTAAACTCAAGAATCTACCTTTTAAAATTATTAACTAATTTAAGTTGCTATTAAAACTTCAATATTAGCACTACGCAATTTTTCTATTTCATCCAAAGGAGCGGAAGAATCTGTAATAACTGTGGAAATTTTATTTATATCAGCAAAGGCAGACAAGCCAGTCTGCCTAAACTTGTTGCCATCAACTAAAATAAATACTTTCTTAGCCCGGCTGACAATAAACTTTTTTAATTCTATCTCAAGCAAATGCGTATCTGTAAAACCATTTTCACAGGATATACCCCAGGCGCCAAGAAATGCCTTTTGTATTATAAGACCATTAAAGAAATCACTAGTTGGCAGCCCGGTTATTGAACCCGACGTATGTCTTAAGTATCCCCCCGGAAGTAATACATTAATATTGTTGCAACCCATTAGTTCAATTGCTGTCCAAATTCCGGTTGGAATTACTGTTACATCTTTTAATTCTTCTCGCTTCCTAAGGGCATGAGCCATAGCTAAAACTGTAGTGCTTGCATCAAATAAAACAGAATCTAAGGAATCTACAAACTTAGCTGCAAGTTCACCAATCTTTTGTTTTTTTTGTGAGTCAAGGCTTTTACGGGTCTGAAAAGAATATTCCTGCCTTACTCGCTCTTCAACGAGGTGAGCACCACCGTGTAATCTGTCCACCTTTCCTTGTTTAGCTAAACTATTCAAATCAGTTCTGATTGTTACTTCAGAAACATCTAATAAACTGCTTAGCTCTGAAACTGAAACATTTTCTTTGCCAGCTAATAATTTCAATATTTTTTGGTGTCTTGGCAGCATTAAATTATTAAATATTATATAGTATCATAATTCCTATCTAAAACATAAGTATTTTTTCGTTTACTTGCAATCTATTTTTATTTATTTTCGTTTTACTTCCATTTTCTTATTTATATATCATTATAACTTAATTTTTTGCCTGCCTGGCGGGCTTTTTTATTAGTGAAACCTTTGTGACTTAGAGTCTTTGTGGTAAATCTTTCATTTCAGCGTAATGTGAGCAGGCAATTGCTGTACTTCCCGGAAAAAGATTAAATTTGAGCACGCATAAACATTAAAATGCAGGATAATGAAAAATTTAAGATTAACTAATGAAGCCGAAACAACCACGCTCATAATAAAAAATATGGTGTGTGACAGATGCATAAAAGTTGTAAAAGAAGAGCTTCTAAAATTAAAGGCTGATGTAAGAAGTATTAAACTCGGGGAAGTTGTCATAGCCGGAAGCATAAAAAATCTTCCTCTCGAAAGCAGTAAAAGTGTTCTGGTAGAAAATGGATGTGAGCTTATTGAAGATAAAAAAGCGAAAACCATTTAACAAATAAAGCTCGTTATTCTTAAGCTTGTAAGGGAAGATGGAGCCGTTAGTAATTTATCGATGAATTATTCGGATTACATCGTAAAAAAATTAAATATGGATTATCATTATCTCAGCACTTTATTTTCGTCCGTGGAAAATATTACGATTGAACAATTTATAATTCTGCAAAAAATTGAGCGCGCAAAAGAGCTTCTGAAATACGGCGAACTAACTTTGAGCGAAATAGCCTATAAGCTTGGCTACAGTAGTGTTCAGCATCTTTCAAATCAATTTAGAAAAGTTACCGGGCTTACCGCCAGTCAATTTAAATCCCTTACCGAAAACACGCGAAAGTCCTTAGATAAGGTTGAACTAACTTAAATTTTTATCGGATCAGCCTACTTTAGATCTGTAATTCCCACGTACCAGCCTGCTGAAAGAGACTGTTGCACAACTCCAAAATGTCATTTCGAATCCGGCTTTAGCCGGTGAGAAATCTCTTAGCCTATTTTTGCTCAATAACTCATTTCTCAAGCAGTGGTCATTAGTACTGGAGCGAGAAATCCCATTTTAGACAATTTTGAACTGTTTTTCCATATTCCATATTCCATGTTCCATCCCCCCTATTCCCCCTCCCTACTACTTACTACCTACTCCTCCCTCCCCGCTCGTCACTTGTCACTAATCGAGATAGTTTAAAATCATGTAACATTTCCTTAAAATTCTATAATGCATTAGGTATGCTAAATAATTAAATTTACATAAGTCATTAAACTAAAATATAAATAAAAATCTGAAAGGATCTAAAATGAAAACTCAAGAATTGAAAATTGAAGGTATGTCTTGCGGACATTGTGTCATGGCTGTAAGAAAAGAACTTAGCAAAATGAATGATGTCAAAGTGAATGATGTCCAAATCGGCAGCGCTAAAGTTGAATATGATGAAAGCAAAGTCTCGGATAAAGATTTGGAGAATGCAGTCGAGAACGCAGGATATAAATTAGTAAAATAGTTCAAGCTTGCCTACTGGCAAGCAGGTTCAAGAATAAGGATTGAGTCATGGAAATGAATGAAATTAAAACATTAACTCTTCCAGTGGAAGGAATGACTTGCGCAAGCTGTGTAGCAAGGGTTGAAAAAGCAATGAAGAAAGTAGACGGGGTTACAGATGTGAACGTAAACTTCGCTACGGAAAAAGTAACTTTTTCTTATAACGAAGGAGCTACGAATATAGCGGCATTATCAGATATTGTTGAAGACGCAGGATATAAACTAATTCTTCCGGTTAAAGAAGAGTCCCCTTCTGCTCAATCCACTGGTACTGAAACTGAGATTCCGGAGGATTTGAATCAGAAGAAAGCATACAAGCAGCTAAAGTCCGAATTTATATTTGCCGCTATAATGACTGTCCCGATAATGTTTATTAGCATGGTAAGTATGACTGCATGGTTTCATTCTTGGAATCCTCTGCCGATGGAATATATTGATAGATTATTATTTCTAGCAACAACTCTGGTAATGTTTATTTCGGGGAAAAGGTTTTTCGTTATATCAGGACGACTGCTTAAGCATTTTTCGGCTGACATGAACACGCTTGTAGCAGTCGGAACCGGCACTGCTTATGTTTACAGTACGATAGCCGTATTATTTCCAAAACTACTTTCACTGTCTACCGCAGGCAATAATATCTATTTTGATACCTCCACAACAATCATTGCTTTAATTTTAATGGGTAGACTGTTAGAAGCAAAAGCAAAGGACAAAACATCAACAGCAATAAAAAAACTTATTGGACTTCAACCAAAAACTGCTCGCGTAATTAGAAATAATATAGAAAGAGATATCCCTGTTAACGAAGTTGTGAAAAATGAAATTGTTATAGTTAGACCGGGGGAAAAAATACCGGTGGACGGAATCATTACTAAAGGAACATCGTCAATTGATGAATCAATGGTAACGGGTGAGAGTATCCCTGTAGACAAAAACGTGAATGATAATGTTATAGGTGGAACGATAAATAAAAACGGCAGTATCGAGTTTAAGGCAACGGCAGTCGGAAAAGAAACTTTGATTGCTCAGATAATAAAAATGGTAGAGCAGGCGCAGGGCTCTAAAGCACCTATTCAAAGTTTGGCGGATAAAATTGCTTCAATATTTGTCCCTATTGTAATAAGTATTGCAGCTATAACATTTTTATTGTGGCTATTAATAGGCGGTGTAAGTTTTACAGCTGCAATGATAAATTTTATTGCAGTACTTGTTATTGCCTGCCCATGCGCTTTAGGATTAGCCACACCGACAGCAATAATGGTAGGTACCGGGCTTGGAGCATCCAACGGAATTTTAATCAAGAATGCTGAAAGCCTGGAACGGGCACACAAAATTAATACCGTAGTACTCGATAAAACAGGTACTATAACAACCGGGAAACCATCCGTTACAGACGTGATCATATTTAAGGAATCCAAATTAGGATACGCTAAATCAAGCAAGGATCAAGATACAGTTGATGAAGAAAATCTTATTCGCATTACAGCTTCAATAGAAAATAAATCCGAGCACCCGTTGGGAAAAGCTATTGTCGATTATGCTAAACAAAAGAATATTTCTTTAGGTAATGTGGAAGAATTTAGTTCGCTAACAGGATACGGATTGACTGGAGTAGTTGATGGTCATACTGTTGCAATAGGAAATTTATTGATGATACAAAAATCAATTTCTGATGGTGGATTTCCTCCGGCAAAAAATGACGAAGCAGAGGAAGTATCAAACAGATTATCGCAGGAAGGTAAAACACCGATATTTATTATGATTAGTAACGAATTACGCGGAGTTATAGCAGTTGCAGATACAATTCAATCGACATCTAAAGAAGCAATTGAAAAATTAAAGAATATGTCCATTGAAGTAATTATGATTACCGGCGATAATGAAAGGACTGCAAAAGCAATTGCTAAAGAAGCTGGGGTTGAAAAAGTGATTGCAGGAGTTCTACCTCAGGACAAAGCAAATCATATTAAAAAAATTCAGCAAGAAGGAAAAATTGTTGCAATGGTAGGCGATGGAATAAATGACTCACCGGCGCTTGCACAAGCAGATGTTGGAATTGCTATTGGTACAGGTACTGACATAGCCATCGAAGCTTCAGATATTACTTTAATTACTGGGGACTTAATGGGAGTCGTGCATGCCATAAAATTATCTCGTAAAACAATCCGAACAATAAAGCAAAATTTATTTTGGGCTTTTATATATAACATGGTAGGCATTCCAGTAGCTGCAATGGGATTATTAAATCCTATTTATGCAGCAGCAGCAATGGCTTTTAGCTCAGTGAGTGTTGTTTCTAATTCGCTGCTTTTAAGAAAGGCGAAGCTGAAATAAGGACGAAATGCTTCATACCATTTTTATAATCATAATAAACCGGTCATTCTCTATAGTTTATGTCTGCCTAGCAAGCAGGCTGGGAAAAAAACAATTGAGGAATATACTAATGTCTTCCATTATTCCAACATTCCACAACTCCACTATTCCAACATCCCATTACTCCAAAGGGAAATGCTGCGTAAGGTTACTTAAGAAGGAACATTGAACACTTGCTTAAAGGTAAAAACTAATTTATCGCTAACCGGTATCATAAATAATGAAGGGCGTTTAACTTTAAATGCCGTTAGACTGATATTAAAGCCTCCGGTAACTATAAGCTTGTTGCCCGACCATTGATCTACCGCAGTCATATAGACATCTTTTGTAACACCGTGAAAGGTGAGTTTTCCAGAAACCTGAAGGGAATCTCCTTTTTGAGTAACAGATGAGCTAATAAATCTTGTATCGGGATAAAGAAGTGCTTCAACTACTTCCATCGCATGTGAGTCGCGGTTAGAATTGCCGCTGTTAAACGAAGTTACAGCAACCTGGACTAAAACCTTTTTGATTTCTTTTGTTTTCATATCAACATCTACCAAGCATAAAGCCATTTTACTGGTTGATTCAATTTCGTGAAGTGGATGGGTAATTTTATATGTTATGAATGATTCTTGCTTAACTGCTTCGAGACGTTTTATCTGAGCAAACATAAATGACGCTGGCACAAAAAGAAAAAG
Source organism: Bacteroidota bacterium (assembly GCA_021831685.1). Classification (GTDB taxonomy): domain Bacteria; phylum Bacteroidota; class Ignavibacteria; order Ignavibacteriales; family Ignavibacteriaceae; genus FEN-1297. The sequence continues at coordinate 19,292 of JAKBMG010000177.1, forward strand.
CAAGAAGATAATTGATTTCGTTTTCATATATATCCTTTAATTAAAATGTTATTACAAGCATAGATGCTGTTAAAGCTGCAGTAGTAATATACCCTGCGACTTGATGAAAGTGGGCTTTATCCATATTAAATACTCTATGATTCCTAATCATTCCGCCTAGAATAGGGGTAATAATCATGCCGATGAAGTGGACCCATGCAAGAGCTTTATGAAGAGAAGTTGTACTTCCCTCATCGCGTCGAATTAGAGGAGGTGGAGATAAAATTGCTAATAATCCTGTTAAAGAGTATGTAGCTATAGTTGCGGCAACAAAGGCTTGGTGAGTATTACCAAAACTTCTATTTCTAGGATCATCTATTGTACGCTGTCCGAAATAGGCAGCAGTCCACATTAGAGCCAGAGTTGTAAAGCCGCTAATTTGATGTGCAATTAACATTGTCCTGCGAATATGAAGCTCTCTCATTCTTTCTTTAGGATCAAGCGCCGGGACTAGACCAATTTTTCTTACAAATCCATTTTCGCCCCAAAGAAATTTTTCGCCAAAACTTATATTATCCGGTAATAATTTTGGTTCAACAGGTGGAGGGAGGAAATCAGAAAGTGTATCAACTGCGGATTCTGTGGTATCGGCAATCCGGGCAGTATTTTGTTCGAACGCTAAGCTTTCATGCAAATCTTCCTTAAGAGGATTATCCTGTGCGAGTATAGAACCTGTCGAAAAAATAAAAATAACTAATATAGATACACTGGTTAAAACAGATATTTGTCTAAAAAATCTTGAAAGAGAAAAAAAATTTAGTTTGAGATCAAAGTTGTGAGTGTAATTCCAGAGTGAATAAATCATATTGATGACCTTATAATTTTAAAATAAAAAAGCAACGGCATAATAAATTGTTAAAGGTAATTTCTTTTCACCAAAGTGATCAGGAAAAAACTTTTAACAAAATATTATAAGCGTTGCTCTCCGAATTTTTGCTGTTAACATAAATAGAAGAATTTAGAATTACAATATTTACTCAGTTGAATGATGATTTTAAGCACAAAGAGTTATTTACTAAATAATTTATGCTGTTCTTTGAGATAATGGCTTACAAAAGACTTGACAACTTTTGAATCTTGCCCTATATTAGCACTCGCAATTCGAGAGTGCTAATCTGCTTAATGGCAGATAAATAATTAAATGTTAATCATTAAACAATTCGGAGATTAAAAAATGGCAAAAATCAACTTAAAACCATTGGCTGACAGAGTAATAATAAAGCCAAGTGAGGCGGAAGAAACTACAAAGGGCGGTATAATCTTACCTGATACGGCAAAAGAAAAACCGATTGAAGGAACTGTTGTAGCGGTTGGTCCCGGTAAAATTTCAGACGACGGGAAACAAGTAAAACCGGAAATTAAAGTTGGTGATAAAGTTTTGTACGGCAAATACAGCGGTACAGAAGTTACAGTAGAAGGCGAAGAATATTTAATTATGCGCGAAAGCGACATCTTCGCAATTATCGGTTAATAGAAAATTTGATAAACAAAATCGGAGGATAAAAAAATGGCTTCAAAATTAATTGAATATGATGCCGAGGCTCGTGCTAAACTTAAAAGCGGCGTAGATAAATTAGCTAATGCCGTCAAAGTTACTTTAGGTCCTAAGGGACGCAATGTTATTCTTGAAAAAAAATTCGGTGCTTCGACCGTTACAAAAGACGGCGTTTCGGTTGCTAAAGAAATCGAACTAGAAGACCCGGTCGAAAATATGGGCGCTCAAATGGTTCGCGAAGTCGCATCTAAAACCAGCGATGTTGCCGGTGATGGCACAACCACTGCTACTGTTTTAGCTCAAGCGATTTACAGAGAAGGTTTAAAAAACGTAACTGCCGGCGCAAATCCTATGGATTTAAAAAGAGGTATTGATTTAGCAGTTGGCAAAGTAGTTGCATATCTTAAAAAGGTAAGCAAAGAAGTCGAAGGCAGAAATGAGATTGCCCAGGTTGGTTCAATTTCTGCTAACAATGATAAATCGATTGGCGACTTGATTGCAGATGCCATGGAGAAAGTCGGTAAAGACGGTGTTATTACCGTTGAAGAAGCAAAAGGGACAGAAACCGGTTTAGATGTTGTTGAAGGAATGCAGTTTGACCGCGGTTATCTATCGCCTTACTTCGTAACTAATACTGAAACAATGGAAGCTAACCTTGAAGATCCTTTCATCTTGATTCACGATAAAAAAATCGCTGCAATGAAAGATTTATTACCTGTACTTGAAAAAGTTGCTCAGCAGGGAAAATCATTATTGATTATTGCCGAGGATTTAGAAGGTGAAGCATTAGCTACTTTAGTTGTAAATAAGATTCGCGGAACTTTAAGAGTAGCTGCAGTTAAAGCACCGGGATTTGGCGACAGAAGAAAAGCAATGTTGGAAGACATCGCAGTATTGACCGGCGGTACGGTAATTTCCGAAGAACGCGGATTCAAATTAGAAAACGCAACCGTATCTTATCTTGGTACAGCTAAGAAAATCAATATTGACAAAGACAATACAACGATAGTTGAAGGCGCCGGAAAAACCGACGACATCAAAAAGAGAATTAATGAAATTAAGGCTCAAATTGAAAAAACAACATCGGATTACGATAAAGAAAAATTACAGGAAAGACTTGCAAAACTTTCAGGCGGAGTTGCTGTATTAAAAATCGGTGCTTCTACAGAAGTTGAAATGAAAGAAAAGAAAGCCCGTGTTGAAGATGCTTTGCATGCCACAAGAGCTGCAGTAGAAGAAGGTATCGTTGCCGGAGGCGGTGTCGCATTTGTAAGAGCAATTTCTGTTCTTGACAAATTAGCCGGAGATAATCCTGATCAAACAACTGGAGTAAAAATCATTCAGAAAGCTCTTGAAGAGCCATTGAGACAAATTGTAAATAATGCTGGTCTCGAAGGTTCAGTAGTACTTCAAAAAGTAAAAGAAGGCAAAGATGATTATGGATTCAATGCTGCTTCTGAAATTTACGAAAATCTTATTAAAGCAGGCGTAATTGATCCTACAAAGGTTACCAGAACAGCATTAGAAAATGCCGCTTCGGTTGCTGCACTTTTGATTACTACAGAAGCTGTAGTTTATGAAAAGAAAGAAAAAGAATCTCCAATGCCACCAATGCCTGGCGGCGGCGGTATGGACGGAATGTACTAAGAATAAGTTCAAGACTAAGAATTATTCTTGGTTATTTTTACGGCGGAAGGCTTTCTTCCGCCTTTTTTATTTTAAATTAAACTTTCTTTTTACTTTCACTGTCCAATAACCAATTGATTCAAATATTAATTATTCATGTTACTCAGACAATTTCAAATATAATGGAAGTGAAGTGCAAAACCTCCGAGGTTTAGGAAAACCTCGGAGGTTTCTTATTATGGAATAGTAACCTTTTGCGTAAGGTTACTTAAGTAATTAACAAGACGCGGTTTTAATAATAATTAAGGTAAATAGTATGAAAAATTTGATTCTCTCAATTATAATAACCCTTGCTTTTATAGTTGGAGCTAATGCCCAACATCGTTTTTCAATTCAAGACCGGGTAGCTCAATTGAAAGATAGTCTTGCTTTAACTGACACTCAGTCAGTAGCAATAGATTCTATTCTCACCAACGCAATGGAAAAGGGAAGAAATATGGATGTTACCGGCTCTGAAAGACGCGAAGCAATGATGCAAATTATGACGGAAGCGAATAAAGATATTGAAAAAATATTAACCGACGACCAGCGAGTGAAATATGAAAGAATGCTTGCTGAAAGAAGAAGTCGGATGCAAAATAGACCCAACAGGGAAAGATAATATTTAGAAGTCGTTACTCTCCTAAATGATAGATAGAATGTTCCGTAGCCTGAACCAATATTTTAGACTACGGAATTTTTTTAGAATATCCTGCCGAAAAGTTTAATGTGAGTTCAAAATCATTCCACTTTTTTACTGATAAAACCTGGCTTGATGATTAATGGGTTAAACGCTTTGGATGCAATAATTACCTTATCGCCCGGTTGAAGTTCTTTTATTTCTTCTTCACAACCAATTACTTTTACAATATTGTTTCCAATTAAGACACTAACTATATAAACCACATCATCTTTTTCAATATTTAGAATTTCACCGGTAAAACGAAATTTACCGCTGATATATTTTTCTTGAAATACATCTTGAACACTTCCCTGCGAAATTATTTTCCCATCAACAATACGAATGACTTTATTAGACATTTTAAATATTTCGGAAATATCATGACTAACAAGGATTGTTGCCAAATTATATTTCCTATGAATTTTTAAAATATAATCCTGAAGTTTACTTCTCATTTCTGTGTCAAGTGCCGAAAGCGGTTCATCAAGTAAAAGTAGTTTTGGTTTTCTAACGAGTGCCCTTGCCAATGCAACGCGTTGTTTTTGTCCTCCGGAAAGAGTATCAGGTTTTCTCTCAACCAAGTCGCCTATCTCCATGATATCTATAATTTCATTCAGGTAATTTTTATCCTTTTTATCTACAAGAGCATATTCAAGGTTTTCCATAATATTCATGTTTGGAAAAAGCGCATAGTCCTGGAAAACCAATCCTACTTTTCTTTTCTTAGCAGGGAGCGAAATATTATTCTTTTTATCAAACCAGATTTCATCATCCAATTCAATTCTTCCGTCATCAGGATAAATTAGGCCTGCAATTAAACGAAGTATTGTGGTTTTACCTGCGCCGGAATGTCCTTCAATTGTTAAAAGCTCATTACTGGATAAGGTGAAGTCAATATCAAGAGTAAAGGTTCCTTTATTACTTTTTAGTTTTTTATTTAGCTGGATATGAATCATGTTTTACCTGCGCGAAAATATTTGTGGTTGGTGTAATAAACGGTAAGTAAAATCATAAATGTTATCAGGAATAAAATAAGTGCATATATATTCGCGTTATGATAATTCAAAGATTCTACTTCATCATAAATTGCAATTGAAGCAACTCGCGTTTTTCCGGGAATATTTCCCCCAATCATTAATACAACACCGAACTCACCGATTGTGTGGGCAAAGCTTAATACAATTCCGGTTAACAACGACGGCTTTATATTAGGTAAGAGTACGTTAAATAAAATCGATAATCTCCCCTTCCCAAGTGTTTCTGCTGCTTCATTAAGTGATCTGGGAAGACTTTCAAGTCCGGATTGTAATGGCTGCACCATAAACGGAAGACTATAAATTATAGAGGCTATAATCAAACCTTCGAAGGAAAAAACGAGTCTTACATTAAAAATATTTTGAAGGAACGCTCCCAAAAAATTCGCCGGTGAAAAGGCTACCAAAAGATAAAAACCCAAAACAGAAGGTGGAAGCACAAGCGGCATACTAACAAAAGTATCTACAACAGGTTTTGACTTGTTGTTAGTAGTAGAAAGCCAGTAAGCCAACGGAACTGAAACTATTAATAAAATAAACGTTGTTATCCCTGCCAACTCAAAGCTAAGCAATATAGGATTTAGGTCCGTCATTCTTGAGATAAAATTACTTCATTAGTTTTGATTAATGCTACTACTTCATCACCGGGTTTTAAGTCCATATCTTCAACGGCAAATTGGGTGATTATTGAGATCAATTTTTCTCCTTTATAATCGAGAATTACTTTGCTCAGTAATTCACCGTTTTCAATAGACAAAATCCGGCAATTCAATTTATTTTGAAGACTAATCTTACCGGAAAAATTTTTCGCTAAAGAGACTTCTGTCTCTTTGAAAATTACATTTATTGTTTCACCCTTTTTAAGAAAGGGGGCAGTTGCCGGTGTTTCAATTAATACGGCTTTCATAATATCAAGGTTAACCAGAATTCCAGCAATCGATAAATTGCCGCTTGTACGGATAGAATCTATTTTACCAACAAGTTTATTCATTTTAATTAATTTTATAACCGTATTTCTTAAAAATATCTTTTACCTGATCCGAAAACATGAACCTAAAGAAAGCCATTGTTTCATTGGGATGTGTTTTAATGCCTTCTTTAAGCATTACACAGCTTTGCATAATCGGATCATATAATTTACTATCCACATCAATCCATTTACCTTTGTGCATCATTGCAGGTGACAGCACAACGGACTTAGCACTAAATCCTATATCCGCTGCTTTAGAAACAATAAATTGGTTAACCGACGAAATATTTTCGCCATAGACTAATTTATTTTTGACTTTATTTTCCATACCAAGATTTTGTAATACTTGAATAGCAGCTCTGCCGTATGGCGCTGTTTTAGGATTTGCGATTGCAATATTTTTTAGGTTTGCATTCAGAATCTCTTGTAATCCTTTTTTAAGATCCAAATCTTTTCTCATCGTCCACACTACCAATGAACCTTGAGCATAAACTTTAGGTTTGCCGTTAGTAAATCCATGGTCAAACAAATAATCAGGATATTTTGTATCTGCTGAGATAAAAACATCATAAGGTGCACCCTGTTCAATTTGCGCGGTTATTTGACCTGAAGAGCCCAGTATTATTTCCAGCTCAATTCCGGTTGATTTTTCAAATGCGCTCTTAATATCATTCATTGCATATTGTACATTAGCTGCTACTGCAACGATTATTTTGGGCTTTGCTTCGACGCGTAAACTGAAGAGAATTATTATTATAGATACTAAAAGCGCCTTAAGGACACCCCTTATTACTCCTCCGCCAAACAAAATGGAACAATGGGATGTTGGAGAATTCCCCATCATTCCACTATTCCACCACTCCACTACTTCACCATTCCTATTTTTAGAGGTTCCCTTTATTTAGTTAAATTGTTCAAAATTGACTTTCTTAATTAGAAGAATTGAATAAATCCAATTCTTGTCTTTGAAAATGCTTATTTTTGTTAACATAAAAATAAGTAGAAATTAAGAAAAATTTTTCTATGGCAGAATAATTGATATTTATAAATATCAATTATTAGACCGTAATAATTAATAAGTCACCTTACGCAAAAGGTTATTATTACATAGTGAGAAACCTCCGAGGTTTTCCTAAACCTCGGAGGTTTTGTACTTCACTTACTTTATATTTGAAATTGTCTGCGTAACATCAGTTAATAATAGGTTGTAATAAAATATCCGAATCTAATTAATATTTTTAATGCATAATGCTACATAATAAGATAAATAAACCGGAAAATTCAAAAGCCAAAGAGGTAAGAGAAGAACCGGTTAAAGATATTAGTTTAGGACAAAATAAAAAGATAAGTAGAAAACAATTCTTTCAAAGAATAGGTTTAATCTCTTTACTGCCTTTGGCTGGAATTTGGTTTTCAGCTGCGGAGCGGGCACAGATTCGTGAAAGGCAAATAAAGACAATTGACATACCATCAAATGTTCCTTACGGAATATCTTTTTTTGGTGCAGTTATAGTTTCTAAAAATGACGAACAAACAAATATTTTTTCAGCAAAATGCACGCACCTTGGATGTATAATTAATAAATCTGAAGACGGCGCGCTGGTTTGCCCGTGTCACGGTTCAAGATTTTCTGCTAACGGAAAAGTTATAAAAGGACCGGCAGATAAATCGCTTGAAAAACTACCTTACAAAACTAATCCCAGGACCGGAGAAATTACGGTTGAAGTACTGGTATAAAAAATCGAAGTTTGAAGATACAAATGAGCGGTACGCTAAAGTTCTTAATTTTACGTACGGACAAATTTCTTTTGCTGCTTTTTTAATTGCCGCGGTATCCGGAGTATTCTTAGCAATTCCTTTCGATATAAAAAATCCGGTTGATTCATTAAGTTATATGCTGCTTACAAATCCCGGAGGGGTGTTCTTTAGGAACATTCATTACTGGAGTGCACAGCTATTTTTAATTTTCTCTATTCTTCACATTTATGACCATCTAAAAAAATCTACAGAGAAGGAAATAAAAGAAGGTGTTTGGCTTCGACTTACATTCTCGCTAATTGTAATATTTTTTGTAATGCTTTCCGGCTTTATAATAAAAGCAGATGCAGATAGTATTCAAGCTAAACGAATTATAACATCTCTGATAGATCTTATTCCCCTAATTGGAAAAGAATTATCTGTTTCGTTATTTGGACCGGCTAACAATTATCAGATACTTTATGTGCATCATATCGCTACCGCAACTATATTCCTTTGGATAATAATAGTTGAACACGCAAAATCTATCTGGGCAAAGCTAAGATTGGTATTATACTTACTTCCAATTTTAATTTTTGTAGGTTATCTTTTCCCGCCCGGTCTTCATGACGGACTTAATCCGATAATTAAAGGGCCGTGGTATTTTCTGGGACTTCAGGAAATACTGCATTGGCTGTCGTATCCGTCAATAATTATTTTTTTGATCGTATTATATATTTTAGCAATAGCCTTTTTGCCTAAGTACTCGCTTAAATGGTCTATCATAGCAAAGAGGACAATACTTATTTCATTCATTGTCTATTCGGTTTTAATAATTGTGGGATATTACTTTCGAGGAGAAGACTGGAAACTTGTTTGGCCGTGGAATAATCCCGCAGTGACTAATTTTCAGTTAGAACCTTTCGACAACTTGCAGAGTGTCTCCGATAAAGAACTTGAAAGCAAAAACATTCCGGTAGTCCTTGGTAGAAGAGAAGGATGTTTGTTTTGCCATAGTAATACAAAAGGATTTTCGCCTGCACATAACCCTGAAGCAATTGGCTGCGTTTCATGTCATTCCGGCAACCCTTTTACTCTGAATAAAACATACGCGCATAAAGGAATGTTTTTAATTCCCGGCAATTTGGATGAGGCAAAAATTACATGCGGCACAGCTAATTGTCATAGCGAAATTGTCGACCGGGTTGACAAAACTATTATGACTACATTATCGGGAATAGTTAGCGTTGACCGGTATGCTTTCGGTGAGACAAAAGAGTTAAATAAAATTCATTTTATTTCGCAAATAGGCAGCTCACCTGCGGATAGCCACCTGAGAAATCTTTGCGCTTCATGTCATCTTGGCGGAAAGAAAACCGAGTTAGGTCCTATCACTCAATTATCCCGCGGAGGGGGTTGCAACACTTGTCATCTAAATTATAGCGACAGCGCCCTTACATCATTATCAGAATATATAAAAAATCCTTCAACACTTACCGGTTCGGCTAATTCTTTTGTTCACCCCTCATTGTCAATAAAAATTACAAATAGTCATTGCTTCGGCTGCCATAGCCGTTCAGGAAGAATCTCTACAAATTATGAAGGCTGGCATGATACACTTTTACAGCCGGAAGATATTAAAGACACCACTAGTTATCGCATACTCGATGATGGAAGAGTTTTTGTAAAAGCTCAGGAAGATATTCATCATGCAAAAGGAATGGAGTGCATTGATTGCCACACTTCGCACGAAGTTATGGGCGACGGAAATTATTATAAGCACGAAGAAGACCAAGCAAAAGTTAGCTGCACAGATTGTCATTTTAACGGTAAACCAGATACAAAAACAATTAGCGAGGTCGACCAGGAATCACAGCGAATTATATATTTAAGAAATTTTGAACAGAAAGACCGGAAATTTTTGGTTGTAAAAAAATCCGGTTACCCATTAATTAATACTTACATAAATGAGAAAGGGAAACCGGAATTAATTACGAAAAACAAAAATGAAACACTTCCTTTAATACCTCCTGCATTAATTTGCACCGAAGGGAAAGGTCATCAAAATCTTTCATGCAATAGTTGTCATACTTCATGGTCGCCTCAATGCATTGGCTGCCATACCCAATATGAACCTAATGAGAACAGTTTCGATCTTCTTGCGAGGAAAGATGTAAAAGGCAAATGGGCTGAGACTCCTTCGGATTATCTTGCTGAACCGCCGACACTTGGTATTA
>JAKBMG010000177.1:29160-42736 GCA_021831685.1 Bacteroidota bacterium
AAAGGACAAAAACGGCAAAGATGTGGAAACTGTGGATACATTTATTCCCGGCATGGTTCTAACAATTCAGAAGAAAGATATTAACTCTAATTCTTCTTCAGATAAGAATATTATTTTCAGAAGATTATTCGCACCTACATTCTCTCACACCATAACCAAACAAAGCCGTTCTTGCGTATCGTGTCATAACGATCCCGTTGCATTAGGATACGGACGCGGTAAACTTTTGTATGTCAAATACGGCAGTTATGGTAAATGGACATTTACTCCTCAATACCCGTTAAGCAAATATGACGGTTTGCCTGAAGATGCATGGATCGGATTTTTACAAACGCGAAAAAGTTATTATGCTACTAGAACTAACGTAAGACCGTTTAGTATCCAAGAGCAAAAAAATATTTTGACAGTAGGTGCATGCTTAACATGCCACAAACCGGAATCTAAACCAATAAAGCAGTATCTGGATACGGGTAAAATGCCAGCCGTTAGTTCTAAGTGTATCTTCCCTAAATGGTAATTCTTTCCAAATCTTAACGCAAAAATTATATTTGTAACTCACCTTACGCAGGATTTCTCTTTGGAGTAATGGAATGTTGGAATAATGGAGAAAATTGGCCTATTCCATTACTCCATTTTTCCAAAGATTGCGTAACATGAATTAGTAATTCACATCATTCAAAAACAACCCTTCATAGATGGAATATTCCAATATTCCATCACTCCAACCTGCCTGCCGAGACTGTTGCACAACTTCAAAATGTCATTTTGAGTTATTGAAAAAAGCATTGCCTTTATTTATTAAAAGAATTTCCACTTGTGTCATTTCGAAGGAGTCTTCGACTGAGAAATCCCATTTTAGACATTTTGAGACCTATCCTTACGTTCGAGACTAAATAATAGAGTCTACAACACTCCCGGATAGGCAGGTTTTTGTACCTTCTCCTATCAATCGCGCTGCCCGGATATCCCTTAGATACCTGTAAAATCGATACCTAGAAAAAATGCAAAAATCGATTCTGCTAGGATATTTATTTATGAGTAAGGGTAAATGTAGGGTAGATAATAAAAACGTAGCGCAGAGAGGAAAAAACAGGCTAAAACCTACGCTATTTCGTATGAAAAAATAGTCATTGGTTGTTAGTAAATAATGCAATTGTTGTTACATTAAAATCTAATCAATAGAGATATGAATTTTATTGAGTTGGCGATTGCTCAACAATCAATGCTTATGTCTTACTGTATTTGTCTAAATATATAGTATTGATTTTTAAATCTTTGTTTTTTATGTCAAGATATTTTTATGATAAATTGCATTGCGTTTCATTCAAAATTCATCCGCCTTGGCGGATTCATAATTCAAAATTGCGGCTTGCCGCGCTATGATTTAGTCCTTACTATATTTCTGGAGTTCCGTTAGGAACGAAATATTTATAGAAAGATTGACCAGTAGACCCTTGTTATTATTCTTATCCTTCTACTTATGGAGAAATATATGGGCCTATAATTAGTAATTCAAATAATACCTATATTATGTGCGACCAATATTGGGGGGACTGTTTAGGCCGTGCTACTTATTATTGGAGTGAATTTTGGAATTACTACGGACATAGCAAAAACATTGCAAACTGGATGCACGTAGTTGTTAATCAAGGTAATACTCCAGATAAATGTATGTTTGATAATTATAACGCTAGTTCATTTACAGATTTATTTAACCAAGTAAATTACGAAGGTTTGAATGAAATCTGGCTTTATGCACAAGACATTGGAGATGAAGATGCCATAAATCTTTTCTGCCAGGCAGCTGCAGAAGAAGGCTGGTTGCTTAGGGAATGGGAAGAATATGCTATTGAGTACAAATGTGATGGTTCCTGTCCTCTTTATTGTGTTTGGCCCACAACAGGTAACTGGTATGTTTACCGTATATGGTATACAGGACGGGTACAATACTTACCTTATTAGAAAAAGAAAGGATTACAACATGAAGAGAATATGTTTGTCCGCGCTTATTTTGGTAATATTTATAGGCTGCTCATCTACATACACAATTAAAGATTTTTCTTCCAATCAAAAATTCTATGATGATTTTAATAATTCTGTTAAAGACAGTCAGCTATAAGAATAGATTGTGGGGTATGCCGGAGGGATTTCTTATTGGCATACCGACGGGTTATATTCTAGGCATTATGACTGGAACAAGCATAGAGAGTGGAAGCAGTAGTAATCAATCGGGCGTGTCGTCTCTTTATGAGGTCTTTGGTCCATATATGGGAGCAGTTTTTGAATCTTTACTTTAACACCGAAAGCAGCCAATTCTTTAATCAACAGTATGTTGCTATTATTTTTTGATTCTAAAATTATTCGCGTCTTACGACCTCACTTTTTCAAATTATCTTGATTCCGGTTCTCAAAATTTCAGCGACAAATGGATTATCTTCTGTAAATTCTTCTGTCTTATATGGATGGATTTCGAAATCAACGAATGGTAAATCCGGATATGTTTCATCAATGATAATTCTTGAAAGCTTTGAACCGTCAATAAATCTTATCCCTTCAAATTCTCCGGATAACACAGCTATGTCAATATCACTGTCTTTATGCGGATTCCCTTTTGCGTAAGAGCCAAAAAGATAAATTCCATCTATCTTCATTTGACGTGAAATTAATATATATAAATCACGGATTCTCTTTTCTATATCTCTTTTCGTAAACACTGATATAACTCTTTTATTCTTTTTATTTTCTCTTCTGTAAATTCTCTGGTGCACAGTCGATAAAACGCAAATTTAGTTTCAGGGTACCTGCTTTCTATATTGAACCCGGTTACTTCATTAAGAAAGACAAGCTCATCTTTATTTAACAACGATAGATTCGACTCTTGATATAATTTAACAAGGTTATGAATCTTAGGCGGAGTGTTATTCTCTTTATTTCCCACCCAATGCGCTTTAAGAATCTTCTCCAAAGCTAAATGCCCAACAAACAGAGCCCAGTCATATTTGCCTGCTTCGAAAATTCCTTGCATAGCATCCAGGTCATGCTCTGAAGTTTTTATCCAATATTCTATGTGTTCTTCTTTTGTCAACTTAGTTTTTTTAACTTTTCACTCGTCAAAATGAACTTTTGGCTCAACTCATAAAAAACTGTTTTTAATAGATTTATCTTTGTAAAATTTACAATATAGAATATTGTTAAACAAGCAATTATACAAATTTCACAACTGCTAAATGAATTATGAAAATCAATTTACTTATCTCGTTCATAAAAATGGAATCCATCTTTTTCTAATATTTCACCAATTACTTGCTTGGTTAATTCTGCAAGTTTAACGGCTTCTATGGCATCGTCCTTAGTAGCGTTTCTATATTCACCAGGATAACGTTTTGCTGCTGCAAATTGACTGAGTATAAAAATAACTTTCAGTCTTTTTTTTATCTTTATTTCTTTTTCGCACAAATTTACTAGCGCTTCTAAATTATGAGTATATGGAAAATCTATCATGCGGCTTACAAGGAAAGCTTTTAAATATTTTTCTGCACATTGCTGTGCATGATAACAAATTAATCTGTAAGGTATGTTTGAACTGAGAGTAAAGGCATGTTTGGCTAATAGTAAATCTTCGTCTGCAATTTCAATCCACTTAAAAACTTGCTCTTCAAGTTCTTTTCTTTCATCGCTCATATAAAACTATTCCCTCTTTTGTTGCATATCGCGCTACAGTACCGGGATATTTTTTGTCTCTTTCAAATTCTTCTTTCGTAAGAATAATAACATCAAAAGCATAATTAAGTTTAATAAGCAGACTGCTCATTTTGTTCATCATGTCAAACCTATCGCCGGTTAAAGAAGAAATTACTAAAATGTCTACATCGCTTCTGTTATCAGCCGTACCGCGTGCCTGCGAACCAAAGAGAATAATTTTCTCTGGGTTAAACTTCTCTAGCAGTCTTTCTTTTATTTGGTTCTTTACTATTTCGCTTAACATAATATGCTACACCATTTTATCTTGATATAATTTATAACTAAAAACATAATTAAACAAGCAATTATACAAATTTCACATCTAGTTTTTATATCGCTTTCTGTGCGGTATGGAGGTCTTTGGCGCCGGTCTTATAAATTCATAAACTTTCCACTTCCTCATCTTGAATTATTTTCGGCAAAGTAAGGTAAGCCTGAAATTCCATTTCGATTGCCGGCAGATAGTGTCGCACAACTCCAAAATGTCATTGCGAGCGAGTCCTCGGGCGAAGTTATCTATAGAGACTGTCGTATAACTCCCAAATTGTCATTTCGACTGAAGGGTCTGCCCCGTTTGCAGGGTTTGCGGGGAGAAATCCCATTTTAGACATTTTTGAGACCTCTCTTTACGTTCGAGACTAAATAGGAGAGTTCTGCAACGCTCTCGGCAGGCAGGTTTTCCAAAATTTGCCTAATATGAATAAATTAATTGACATCTTCATCCTTCCGAAAAAAGGAATTATAAAAGGCTGATTCTTAGTAGTGAGAATGTCTACAAGAGAAAGCTTCATATTATTTCATATTTTTGGCTTTTCTTCTGGCAAAATTGTTGATATTTATAAATGTAAGGTTTTGTTATCAATATTTATTTTATTAGATATAACATAAATTCTAATTGTCAAATCAATAACAAATTTTAGAGGAAACTACTATGGCAATCCCAAAAAGATTTAAGAAATTTCAAGAGGAATATCCTGAAGTAGCAAATGCATACGAAATGATAGGCAATGCGGTTCACGGCGCTGGACCACTTGATGAAAAGACCCGTGCATTAATTAAATTAGGTATTTCTGCCGGTGCACGTTTAGAGGGTGCGTTCCATTCTCATGTTAGAAAAGCGCTTAAAGTTGGCGTTACAAAAAAGGAAATGGAACATGCTGTACTTCTTTCACTCCCTACTATCGGTTTGCCTTCAATGATGGCGGCTTTAAGCTGGATTGATGACGTCGTTGATAAAGACAACAAATAAATAAAATATTTTCATAATTAGATATGCAAACCTTAAAAGATAATTTTAGAAGAGTACATGATTATCTAAGGATTTCACTTACCGATAAGTGTAATTTAAATTGTATTTATTGCAATCCTGCCGATTCAAAAGTTAAAAAGCTTCAACGCAATGAAATACTTTCTTATGACGAACTGTTAAGATTAATAAATATTTTCACCGGAAAATTAGGGGTAAAAAAAATTCGTTTTACAGGCGGAGAACCGCTAGTCCGTAAAGATATAATTCACTTTTTTGAATCTGTAAGTTTATTAAAGCAACATTACGGCTTTGAGTTTGGACTAACTACAAACGGCACTTTACTTGAAGATAAGCTTGACAGTTTGAAAAGATTCGGGCTCGATAAACTTAATATCAGTCTTGATTCTTTAAGACCTGAAAGATTCAAATATATAACCGGAAAGGATAATTTAGAGTCTGTGATTCGATCCATCCAAAAAGCATCGGAGATTGGATTTGAGCCGTTAAAGATAAATGTTGTCGTAATGAGGTTTGTTAACGATGATGAGATAATTGATTTTGTTGATCTCGTAAAAGATACGAAAATGAACGTTAGGTTTATTGAATTTATGCCTTTCGGAAACAATCGATGGAACCGTGACGGATTTATAAGTTATAAAGAGATCAAAAATATTGTTGAAAAAAAATATCAATTGACTGAAATAACATCATTCAAAAATCTTGTGGCGAAAGATTTTCATATTGAAGGTCATACCGGAAAAGTAAGTTTTATAAGTTCTATCTCCAACCACTTTTGTGAATCATGCAATAGATTAAGAATTGACGCCCGGGGCAAAATGAAATTATGCCTATTCTCCTCAGGTGAAGATGAGTTAAGCTTTAAAGAATTATTAAATAACAAAAATTATTCTGACGATGATATCTGTGGCTTGATAGAGAATGCATTGCAATTAAAGAAGAAAGTCCATCCTGAAGTTGATGAACTGCTAAAACTTGAAGAAAATAATATGCTAAGTATAGGCGGATAAATGAATGAATTAACACATATTAATTCGGAAGGCAAAGCAGAAATGGTTGACGTGTCTCCAAAAGAAGATACTGTAAGAACCGCTGAAGCATCCGCTGAAGTATTTGTCTCTGAGGAGGTTTTCACCAAAATAAAAAACAATGAGATCGCTAAAGGTGATGTCCTGGCTATCGCAAAATTTGCAGGTATACAAGCAGCTAAAAAAACATCAGAGTTAATTCCTCTGTGCCACAACATTCAAATATCAAAAGTAAATGTCGACTTAAAACTTAACGATGAGAATAAATCTGTAGAAATAAAATCCTTTGCTAAAACAGTCGCAAAAACCGGAATTGAAATGGAGGCGCTTACAGCAGCCTCTGTAGCAGCATTAACTGTTTATGATATGTGCAAAGCTCTCGATAAATCGATTAGAATTTCAAATATAAAATTGCTGTCCAAAACAGGCGGCAAAAGCGGAAACTATAAGGCTCAAGATTAAATATAATAATAGATAAAAATATAAAGTTGAAAAAATGGAAACATCATTAATCGAAAATGAAATTTTACAAAAAAGACAGGAAGAAAAAATAAGCGGTAGGGTTGTTGCAATATCTATCAGTAAAAAGAAGGGAATTCCTAAAACCAATGTTCCTTCGGCAAAGTTGATTGAAAATCATGGTATTGAAGGAGATATACATGCAGGTAACTGGCATCGGCAAGTTAGTTTTCTCGCAGTTGAAAGTATTGATAAAATGAGAAAAGCCGGCTTGCCTAAATTAAGACCGGGTGCTTTTGCGGAAAATATTACTACTGAGTTTATCGATATTCCTCATATTCAGATTGGCTCTAAAATAAGAATCGGTAAAGATGCCGTTTTGGAAATAACCCAGATTGGTAAAGAATGTCATACAAAATGCGCTATATTTGTAAAAGTCGGTAACTGCGTAATGCCAACAGAAGGCATATTTGCAAAAGTAATTACCGGAGGACAAATTTTTGTTGATGATCCAATAACTATTTTCTAGACTTTGTATTTCCTCAGCAAAGAATTATTATAGAGTACTTCTAAAAACTATCTTTTATAAAAATTTAATGCAGAGAATCTACCTACCTGCAGGCAGGTGTTGAAGTTTTTAGAAGTGCCCTTAATTCATTATTATAACAAAGCCCCAGAGGGGCGGAACATTAGTAGATAAAATTACAAAAGAAATAAAAGAGCCACAGAGTGGCGGCACAAAAACCCATTAAATAAAAATCATTATTTTAATAGGTAATATGTCGCTCCTCCGGAGCTTTAATTTTTTTCTTTCGATAATTGTCTACTAATGTGTCACCGCGCTGCGGTTCAAGAACAATTATGAGAGGCTATTCGTGTTTTGCAATTTTGTTTCCAACTAATAAATTGCGGTTATCTAATTGTATTATAAGGGCAGCAAAATGCTAAAGTATTGCCCTTTAAATCTTTTTTTACGCCAAGATATTTAAAATGATTTCCCATATTCCATTTTTCCATTGAGGCACTATGATTAGTTATAATGAAGCACAGGATATTATTCAAACTGAGTTTAATAAATTAAATCTTAAGACAGAGCAAATTGATTTATTAAATTCGGTGAACCGCGTTTTAGCAGAAGATGTCTTCTCTGATATAAACCTGCCTCCTTTTAATAATTCTGCTATGGATGGTTTTGCTATTAAATTTAACAGCGATATAAAAACCTGGAAGATTGCCGGTGAAATACCCGCTGGAAAATTTAACGATTACGACTTAGATGAACATTCAACTGTCAGCATCATGACAGGCAGTAAATTGGTTTCCGGATGCGATACCGTTATCCCTTTAGAAGATGTTGAACAACAAAATGATTTTGTATATCTAAAAAAAGAAGCGCGATTCGCAAAAGGAATAAACACCAGAAGGTTGGGAGAAGATTTATTAAAAGGTAAGTTAGCAATTCTTAAGGATACTCTATTAAAACCTCACCATATTGCAGTTGCAGCCTCCTGCGGAAGATCTACGTTAAAAGTTTATAAGAGATTAAGAATCGGCGTTCTTGCAACGGGTGATGAGCTTGTAGATATTCACGAAACTCCAACCGGTGATAAGATTAGATGTTCAAATTTATATTCTATTATTGCGGCTATCCGCAATATCAACATGCATTCTGTAAATTTTGGAATTGCTAAAGATGATAAGCAGCTTATTCACGATAGATTAAAATGGGCGCTTGAAAGTGAACTCGATATTTTAATAACTACAGGCGGAGTTTCCTTCGGTAAGTTTGATTATGTAAAAGAAGTATATGAAAGTCTTGGAGTAGAAACTAAATTCTGGCAGGTTAAAATAAAACCTGGTAAACCATTACTATTCGGGACTTATTCTTTTAATGAAGGTAAAACAATGATTTTTGGTCTACCCGGAAATCCCGTTTCAAGCCTGGTTAATTTCTTTTTATTTGTAGAGCAAAATATCCTGAATTTATTTAAACTGAAAATAAATAATAAATTTTCAGCTACACTACAAGACGACTTAAAGAAAGAAGATTCTAAACGACATTTTATGAGAGGCGTATATAGCTATAGCGATGAAGGCAAGTATTACGTTAAAAAAGTTGGCAATCAATCTTCCGGCAATCTTGCCGAAATGGGAAAATCTAATTGTCTTATAATTGTCGAAGAAGATAGAATGAATCCGCGTATAGGAGAAACAGTAGAATGTATAATGATATAAGCGGAATAATTTTGTCTGGCGGAAGAAGTACGAGGATGGGCGAGAATAAATCTCTCATGAAAATCGGCGGTAAGACAATTATTGAGCATGTCAGAGATTTAATGAAAAATATTTTTTCAAAAGTAATTTTAATTACAAATACTCCGGACGAATATGAGTTCCTTGGATTGGATACATATAAAGATATATACACACAGATGGGTCCTTTAGCTGGAATTCATTCCGGTTTAACCTATTCTTCTACCGAGAAAAATTTTGTTATTTCTTGCGACATTCCTTTAATGACGGAACAGATGATAAAATATCTTATCGAATATAAAACAAAAAAACCCGTTACTATTGCAAAAGCGGACGGGTTTATTCAACAGTTGTGCGGAGTTTATAGTAAATCGATACTACCATTAGCGGAGAAAATACTTTCACATCAATTAAATGAAGAAGGTAGAGACACAGAACAAAAAAAGAGAGGCTGCAAAGTCTTAGGCTTAATTGATATCGCTGGCGCAGAAATAATCGACGCAGAATCTCTCCCCTTTTACCAAAAAGATACTTTTTTTAATATGAACAAAAGAGACGATTATGAAGTATTAAAAAAAAGGATAGAAACAGCAAGGATCTTTTCTTCTTATTAACTGATGATACGCAACTCTTGGAAAACCTGTCTACCGACAGACAGGTTGGAGTAGTGGAGTATTGGAATTGAGCGGTATTTCCCATTATTCCAACATTTCTTTTGCTTTTTCAGCACCAACTATTTTAGCTGCATTTTCTACCATCTTTTGAAATAATACAGGTGTACTATCTCGTTCAATTATCGTCCATATAATTACTTTTCAAATACCATCTTCAAAGAAATGAGCTATTTGTTCTTCTGCTATAGAAGATGCGCCATGTAAACATAATCGAGGTCCAATTCTTTGAGAGATTGCTCTAGCTAGTTGTCCTTCGTATTGAAGTTTAACATAACAAGCCGTTATACCGTAAATAATCATAGGAGCATATTACTGCTATCGACAGTATTTGACATACGTAATATTTATCGATATATTTGTCGTAAAACATTATCGGAGAATATATGACGACAGTAAAAATATCACCCAAGTATCAAGTTGTGATACCAAAAGAAATTCGCAATAAATTAAAACTAAGGCCTGGTCAAAGGATGCAAATCCTACAATTTGGCGAGCGAATAGAATTTATCCTTCTCAAAAATATTAAGGAAGCGCGTGGCTTTCTTAAAGGGATGGATACCAATATTGATAGAGAGGAGGATAGACTATGAATTTGGTTGATTCTTCTGGTTGGTTAGAATATTTAGCAGATGGTAAGAACGCTAAATTCTTTACCCCTGTCATTGAAAATACTGATGAATTGATTGTATCTGTCATTAATATCTACGAAGTATATAAGAAGGTATTAGTAGAAAAAGATGATAACACAGCTATACAAGTTGTAGGCTTAATGCAACAAGCTAAAGTTGTTGATGTAACTCCTTCAATAGCTATTCAAGCAGCGAAATTCAGCTATGAATTTAGAATACCAATGGCTGATAGTATAATTTACACAACTGCAAGAATGAATGATTCTGTTGTATGGACACAAGATATTGATTTTAAGAATTTGGATGGGGTAAAATATAATAAAAAGAATTAGCGCAATATTATTAATGAAATACGGTATAACCAGCTTTTGCACTCGTTATGTGAAAAGTCAATAGTTATACAGAATTGAAAAAAAATGTTCTTAAAAATATTACATACTAAAAGAATCAATCTGTTATAAACAGTTGCCGATAAATCGGCACTGCACAATGTCGTTTAGAAAGAATATATGACCAATAATGGGAGGAAATCACTTGCGTACGATTGGGCAGAAAAGAGCAAACGGCGTGATAGGATTAATGAACTTGACTTACAATTGATTGCACCTTTAGTATGTGTATCAAAGTATGGTGTTCCGGAAGGAGTAAAGTATGGAAGGACCAATAGCTTACCTGGCTTATTGTCAATATCCCGAATTAATAATTCATAAGCATCTTTGCCTACATGATTTGCTTCTTCAATCTCCTGTTGACCCAACTGGTCTCTATACCATTTGAATATATTACCTCCTGTCAGGCTATATGCGACTGTAGCATATAACCCTTTGATGGAATAATTATACGTACATAGATTACTATCTCTCAGGATTTTGGAAAAAACCGGGGTCTTAAATACCGGACAAATGCACTCAACAGTACCGGTAGCAAGCATAGCATCCCCTTCATCAATTATTCCTGCACCAAGCCCACTGCATGTCTGATCATGTCCACCAGTCACGACAAAAACATTTTCCGAAAGACCAAGTTGGCTTGCTATTTTATTATTTACTGTACCTACAAGACTTCCGGCAGGTAACGGCTTTGCAAGTTTTTCTACCGAAATACCTATTTCTGCTAAAATATTCTTATCCCATTCATGTTTCCGTACATCGAACATCATAGTTCGCCCAGCTAGGGACCAGCTAATTGCTGGCGTCAGGCCCAGTCTGAATTGAAGTAAATCTTCAAAACAAAAGAAATAGCGAGTCTTATCCCACAACTTAGGTTTGTTATTTCTAAACCATAATAATTTAAATAGTGTAAACAGCGGATGAGCAGTGTGCCCGGTAATTCTATATAGTTTTTCACTATCATCCGACTAAAACTTAACTTAGCTAAAATAGTTTTGAATTAGACAAGTATTTAAACAAAATTTGTTATAATTAAAACAATACCCCATTTCGTTACACGGGAAACAAACTTGGCGTAAGTTGCTCTGCTTTCTTCTTTGAATATGTCCTCTTCACGTTTCTTAACAACTCATAAACGTCTAATAGACTTATCAAATGTATCCGAACCAATGTTGCTACAGTTGAAAATGCTTTCTTTACGTTAGCCATTTTTTGTAATACTGTAAGTAATAATTGTGCTATTAAAGTGCACCATACTTGTGTTCTGATTGCATTCTCATTTTCTCCATAAAAATAAAAATAATGTAGCTGAAAATTCTGCTTCATTTTCTTAAATAGTAATTCAATTTGCCAGCGTTTCTTGTATATAAATGCTACTTCTTCTGCTGTTATCTCAAAGTTATTTGTTATAAATACGAACTGACGATTCTTCTCATCACAATAATACATTCGGCGTAATTTAAGCTTCTTTTCCTCTTTATTTTCTTTATATGTTACTTCTATAATCTCTTCTTTGTATACACCAAATGTACCTTTCGGTATGATTTTATCCTGAATGATTTCTAATATTTCACATACAGCATTTTTCTTCTGCCTGGTTACAAAACAAATCATCTGCTCTGACCATTTAGCAAATTGTTTATAATAGTTATATGCTCTATCAAAGACTAACATACTATGTGCGGGCACTACTATTTGTGTTAAAAAGTTTTTGTCGTGCACTTTTGCTTCAGTTATTCTCACAAACTTTGCTACCGATTGAACTGCATCTATTAGCATATGTACTTTTAATCCACCTTTCTTCTTTCCGTCATTCTTTGGATTTCTACCTACTCCCTTTAGTATATCGCTAAACAATCTGATTGTTGTTGAATCTATTATCAATAACTCTTTGAACGTTAATCCGTATGTTCGGCTGTCCGATAAAAATCCCTTATACTGTTCTACAAGTTTGTAATATAATGCCTCAAAAAATGAACTATCTCGGTTTCTCAAGCCATCTGATGCCGTACTTTTTGCCGGCGCTTTTTGCATGCTAAGATGATTTAGCTTACCGCCTAATGCCTTCATTCCCTCGCATATTTCAGCCATTGAATCGCATCTACTTAATATTCCAAAGAGCATTACTATCAACTCGTCCCAACTCTTGAAGGCTTTATAATAGTAATCGCTCTTTTTATCTCTTACTAACTGGACAAATGTTGACCTATCTATCAATTTCATTATTTGTCCGAATATCGGCTGACCGACAAATTTTATTTCAGTATCTTTACTCATGTCGTTCTCTTGTTTGTTTTTGTCTACAACAAAATTACGACTTCCGGGAGCTACTTTCTTAGTAGCTCCTTCTAATATTTTAGTCGGTTAGTAGTGATAGTTTTTCTTTACCGAAGCTACGAGTCCAATCTTTAATAAAGGATTCTGAACTGATATCGGAAGAAACCATTGCATCACATAGCGCCTCATCATTATTCCCTATAGCAGTAAAAGCCTCACCCTGACTTGATATTCCGATGCCATTAATTATGTTAGGCATTATATGATTACTACACTCTTTAATTACTTCAAAACATTTTCCAATAACTTCGTTTGAATTCAGTGTAGCACTACCATCGCCAGAATAATAGACATTATATTCGCGCTGGGCTATTGCTAGTTGTTTACCATTTTCATCAACTACCAATGACTTGCAACCACTGAAACAAATATCCATACCCAAGTAATTCATTATATTTCCAATATTGAAATTGAAGACTATTTAATTTTATACTAACATTCTTATTAGTTGAAATCACAAATATAACAAGTCTAGATATTTTTGAATAATTTTTTGCATTTGAAGAAATATCAACTCCCGTCTAAATGATGCAGTATAAAATTTTATGGATTTAGGGCTTATAACATCCGCTTTATCACCAAGTAAACCTTTCTCCAACATTTCTTTTGCTTTATCTGCACCAACTATTTTCGCTGCATTTTCTACCATCTTTTGAAATAAAACAGGTGTACTATCTCGTTCAAGTATCGTCCAAATATTTACTTTACAAATGCCATCTTCAAAGAAATGAGCTATTTGTTCTTCTGCTATAGAAGATGCGCCATGTAAACATAATCGAGGTCCAATTCTTTGAGAGAT
>JAKBMG010000175.1 GCA_021831685.1 Bacteroidota bacterium
AATTTATATGAATATTAAATTGTTATTAACAATAGTACTTTTATCCACGACCATAGGCTTAAGCCAAAGTTGGATGCACAGTGGCAACCTTAATCCCGATTCTCTAAAGTCAATTACTGTTTCCGGGAAGGTTACTGCCGACTCTTCAATGATGAATGGTATGTATTATCTTGATGTTAACAATGACAACAAACCTGATTATATGTTGAACTTTGGTCCTTATTGGTATAAACCGGATAGTAGTTCCGCCGTTAGACCAAAAGTTGGCGATACTATTACAATAACCGGCGGGCTTTACAATGGTATGTTAAACTTTTTACCTATGGTTGTTGTGTATTCTATTAACGGAAATTTTTGGCGCTCTCCTTATGATGCTCTTTGGAATGAAATGGGTCATAATTCTATGATGGGCGGAAGCGGGCACATGGGAATGGGCTACGCTTTCGGATGGAATCATGATTCTCTTCAAAGTGTTACTCTTAACGGAACCGTTCGTGTCGACTCAACTTTTATGTACAACCATTATTACCTCGATACAAACAACGACGGCACGCCGGATTACTTTCTGAATTTCGGTCCGCCCTGGTACACATCTTCCTCAGGCGCAAAGCTTCCGGTTAGCGGCGATAATATTACAGTCTCCGGCTGGAAAATGGGAACAAATTATATGAACATGGTTGTTGTTTATAAACTTAACGGACAAGTTTGGCGCGACTCTACTCAAATGGGCAGCAGCATGGGCGGCGGTTGGATTCATAAGAACATGAGCCAGGCTCAGCGTTTCTTTAATCCATTTGATTCAACAGATTGGATGGAAGTTAATCCTGGATGGAACAACGGCGGTATGATGGGCGGCGGTGGCATGATGCCCGATTCACTGTATTGCCAAATTTTGGAAGTCTTCCCACATGACGTTCCTAACGATTCAAATCAAAACGCAATGGCTGCTTTTGAAGTTGCAACGTTTTTACCAAACGGCATGAACGCCATGACTCAATCCGGTCAAATGGGCGGTCACATGAATTTCAATTCTATGGCAAAATTTCAATTTCATTATGATAGTATTCAAACTACCGGATTTAATATTAATGCGGGTAATATGAAAGTTAAATATTGGGATGATCAAAGTAGTCAATGGGTTGAAGCTACTAATACAGTTGTAAATACTACAACTAATACTGTCTCAATTTCTCAAAGCGAAATAAGTAATTTTTATATCGTTACAGCAGATAAAGTAACGACAGGAATAACTGATTATAAGAATTCGGTACCTTATAATTTCAGTCTTAAACAAAATTACCCTAATCCCTTCAATCCAAGTACTACCATTGGGTTTTCAATTAATGAAACTTCAATTGTAAAATTATCCATTTATAATCTTCTTGGCCAAAAAATAGCAACATTAATTAATCAATCTATGAACGCCGGCTTTCACAGTGTTCAATTTAATGCCTCTAACTTACCTTCCGGTATTTATTTCTATAGATTGACAAGCGGCTCAAAAAACAGTGTTATGAAGATGGAATTGCTAAAGTAAATAAAACGCATTTTTAAGGAATGATTGTATTTATAATTATTTAAATAGGAAGCCTGCTAAAGTATATATCTTTAGCAGGCTCTTATTCAAACCAATAACGACTGAACCAATTATTATTGAATTTCATTCCCAAAATCATATTGCTAAGCTCCGCTTCGTAAGTCTTTCCATTACATCAAAAGTTATCTATAGAATATTACAAGCAAATTTAAAATAAGAAAGCCAGGTGATTGAGATGGCACCAAGTTTAACTTTGTTTCTTCATTAATCTGATACTTCAATTTTGTGCACTAAAATTTATTGAACAATTAATTTCCCTCTAATCATTCCCATGCCGCATCTAAATTCATATTCACCGGACTTGTCAATAGTTAATTCTAGCGGTATTGTTTTAAATGGAGTAAGTAAAGCTCTTTTATTAAAATCCGAAAAAATAACTTCTTCTGTGCAAGCTGCTGTTTCTTCGCGAAGGAAATTAAGCTTGATTGGTTTGCCTGCCTCGAAAATCAGGACATCCGGAGTGTAACCTCCTTTAACTTTAATAAAAGCTTCCTGAACACCGGAAGCTGCTTCTTGTATTTTAACTCCTTTTTTCTCAGAGAACCAAAAATACCATGCTACCAATGCCGATAAACCTAACCCTCCAATTATGACTAAAATTTGATCGATTGTCATTTTATAAACTCCTTTATTTTATTTTCGGTTTGAAATTTCTTAATCTATTTGCATTTGTTACAACTGTTACAGAACTGAATGCCATAGCGGCTGCGGCAATCAAAGGAGAGAGCAATATTCCGAAAAATGGAAATAACAACCCAGCAGCAATTGGCAAACCTAATCCATTATAAAAGAATGCACCGAATAAATTCTCTTTAATATTTTTCATTGTAGCTTTAGAAAGTTGAATAGCAAGTACTACGCCTTTCAAGCTTCCCTTGATAAGCGTAATGTCGGAAGCTTCAATTGCTACGTCTGTACCAGTGCCGATTGCAAGCCCTATATCTGCTTGCGCTAATGCAGGCGCATCGTTTATCCCATCGCCAACCATTGCTACTATTTTACCTTCGTTCTGAAGCTTCTGAACATTTAGCGCTTTATCTTCTGGAAGAACCTCCGATAATGTCCTTTCAATACCAACCTGCTTTGCAATTGCATTTGCTGTTCTTGCATTATCACCGGTAATCATTACAACTTCCAAACCTAATTTCTTTAGATGTGCAATTGCTTCTTTTGAATCCTGTTTGACAGTATCAGCAACCGCAATTATTCCGGCAGACTTTCCATCCACTGCTACAAACATTGGAGTTTTACCTTCATCTGCTAATTGAGCGCTTTTTTCTTCTAAGCCATTAAGTGTAATATTAAATTTTATCATCATCTTTTTATTGCCGAGAAGTAGCTTCTTATTATTTACTATTGCTTCAACTCCAAGCCCCGGAATTGCATTAAAGTTTTTCGGCTCAAATAATTCGAGTGATCTTTCTTCCGCTCCTTTAACAATTGCTTCCGCTAAAGGATGCTCTGAAGATTTTTCAATGCTCGCGCTTAAAATTAAAATTGTTTTTTCATCAAAACCATTTATGACTATTAAATCAGTAAGTGAGGGTTTTCCTTCTGTTATTGTGCCGGTTTTATCTAATACAATTGTGTCAAGCTTTTGAGCTGTTTCAAGTGCCTCGCCGCTACGTATTAATATTCCGTTCTCCGCACCTTTGCCTATCCCAACCATTAGAGATATTGGGGTTGCTAAACCAAGCGCGCATGGGCACGCAATTACAAGCACAGTTACCGATACAATTAATGCATAAATAAGCTGTGGAGCAGGTCCGAAAACATACCAGGTAATAAATGAAAGTATGGCAATTATTATAACAGCAGGAACAAAGTAACCCGAAACTTTATCTACAATTTTTTGAATCGGCGCTTTGGAGCTTTGTGCCTGACCCACCATCTGAATAATTTGTGCAAGCGCAGTATCCTTTCCAACTTTTGTAGCTTTAAATTTAAATGAGCCTGTCTTATTTATAGCAGCGCCGATTACTTCATCGCCAATTCGCTTTTCAACAGGAATAGACTCACCGGTAATCATTGATTCATCAACTGTTGAATCGCCGTCTACAACTTCTCCGTCTACCGGAATCTTTTCTCCCGGTCTTACAATTATTAATTCGTCAAGAACAACTTCTTCTATAGGAATATCAATTTCTTTTCCATCTCTTAAAACGCGTGCAGTTTTAGCCTGCAATCCTATAAGCTTTTTTATTGCTTCGGAGCTTTTCCCTTTTGCCCGGATTTCAAGCGCCATTCCGAACACTACTAAAGCCACAACAACAAAAACCACATCGTAAAAAACATCCGCTAATGCTGCAGATGGAAAAATTCCGGGAAATAAAGCTGCAACTGTTGAATATAGCCAAGCCGCTGTTATACCGGTTGCAATTAATGTGTGCATATTTGCCGAGCGGTTCTTAAAGGCAGCCCAGGCTCCCGTATAAAACTGTGAACCCGACCAGAACATAACAGGCAATGCAAGCGCCCCCATTCCGAACCAAATGAAGCGAAGTAATTCTGTGCCTTTTTGAAATTCTGCAGGCAATCCCCATAGTTTTGGATAACTAAATAGAATAACAGGGAGCGAAAGAACCGCTGCGAAAATGAATTTGTGAAGTAGCGTCTTATACTCTTTCTCCCGTGCTAATTCATTTTCATCAACTGGCTCTTCTTCGCTTTTAGCCACTGTATGTCCCACTTGGACGAGTGTTTTTTCGCCAACTTTTACCTTCGAGTCAAAAGTCTTATAGCCGAGACTTTCGATTACACTTTTTATTTCTCCAATATTTATAGAACCCGGAATATAATCTATAAATACAGACTCGGTTCCTAAATCAACGCTTGCAGATAAAATTCCCAGTAATTTTTTTAATTCATTTTCAATTTTTGTTACACAGCTTCCACAGTGCATACCGCCTATGCCCAATTGTAAAGATGCTTTTTTTGCATCGTAGCCGACTTTATTAATTGATTCAATTATTTCTTTAGCATTAACCTTATCATTTTTGAATTCGACATGAGCGGTTGACGTTGTATAGTTTATATGTGCGGCTTTTACACCAGGTAAATTTTTAATTTCATTTTCAATTATGTTAATGCCGGCAGCATATTGAAGCCCTACAATCGGAATTGTTATTTTCTCAATCCCGTTTGAAGAGATCTTGTATGTCGGTGCTGTTTTTTTATGAGCGGAATCAGCGCCTTCCGGTAAATGTGTTTCACCTGTCGTCGTCTGTACATCTTTATTATACTTGTCTGGTTCGGCAATAAATTTGTCCTTGCAGTCTTCAGAACAAAATTCATAATGTTTACCTTCATAGTGTACAAAATATTTTGATGGAGATTTGACTTCCATTCTGCAAACAATATCCCTTGCCATTTTATTACTCCAATTCTTTTTGATATTAAAAATGTGGCTAAGAAAGCCCAATTGAATTTACTTATATTGCTTAATCGCGTTATCCTTTTGTCTTTTATATTGGAAATAGCCATAACTTCCTTTTTTAGTGCCTGGGTCTACTATGGAATTATCTCTCTTAACTTTACCTATTTTGTAGCACGTGCTCTGGCATTTCTGCATCATTGTCATCATTTCACCTTGATTCATCATAGTGGAATTGTCATGATTGTGATTGCTCATAGAAGAATCAGCGGACATATTTCTTGTATCTCTTTTAGCCGGTTGTGCATTTACAATATAAGATGCCGTAAACAAAACAACAACAATTGTTGCCGCAAATATATTTTTAGTTTTCATATTTATCTCCAATCTTTTTATAAGCCTTAGGCTTAATAATTATTTAATAATTTAGCAGCAGCCGTGTCCTTTGTGCTGCTTTTGCGTGTTATGTGAAGTGTCAGGAATATGTGTATTGCCTGGCGTCGGCTGGTCTATTTGACCTGTCAAACGAGCCTGCCTACCGGTTAGGTTGGGTTGATTTGAATTCTTTTTAGTACCTAAAACAAAAGCAGCATACACTACGGCAAAACCAATAAGAATATATATTAACGTCATTTTAATTTCCCTTTCCTTTTTTTACCGTCTATTTTAATGATTAAATCATTATTTTATGTCGTACTTATTTTTTATTAATGGCTCAATTGATATGCCAAGCAATTTGTTTGTTTACAATGGAAATTATAATGCTTGGCTATTTTGTAGATTTAAA
Organism: Bacteroidota bacterium; assembly: GCA_021831685.1. Lineage (GTDB taxonomy): Bacteria > Bacteroidota > Ignavibacteria > Ignavibacteriales > Ignavibacteriaceae > FEN-1297. The sequence goes on from JAKBMG010000175.1 coordinate 5,758, forward strand.
GAAATTAAAAATCTTTAACTTATTTAAAAAATAAATCGAATAATCAAATCAAAATGAAGTAATTCTTATAGGTATAGAATTTGTGATGAAATCAATTATGACATTAGATATTTTCCAAATGTTGTTTCTTATCGTTACCTTTTTAAGTGCGGTAGGTTTAATTCTCATAATTTATTCCAGATCGGGCAGGGATAAAAAGAGCCAGTTATTTATTCTAATTCTAATATTAATTATCGGATACTTAATCTCGCATAGCGTTCATTTTTTGTTAATGGCTTCCGAAGATGTTACTATTCTCGATATTTCATGTCATTCTTTTTTGCTGCTTATAATTGTAAGTATAACATTCTTTACGTGGAATTTCCCTCATGCACAAAAGATGGGAATAATTAAAAGCCTCTCTATCTTAATTCCATCGATTATTCTTTTTATCCTTTTATGGAGCGATAAACTTATTCATCAATCCCACATTCACGGAAATATGTTTGAAGCTCATTTCGGTTCGCTTTATTCTTTGTATTTAATTTTTTATGTATTACTTATCGCTCTAAATTTTTACTGGCTAATAAAAAAATACTATCATGAAAATGACGAGCTGCTTCGTAAGCAAATTTTAATGTTAACTCTTGGTTTAATTATTACTAATCTAATTTCATTTATCTTCGGTTTATTCTTACCCTGGTATTTAGGGTTTTATTTCCTTGTTGAAATGAGTCCGGTCGCATTCTTAATCGGCGTTATTCTTTTTACTACTTTGTCTGTCAGCAAATATGATATGTTCCCTTCGTTTGGCAGGTTGAATAATCTCAGCATAAAAAAGAAAATTATTTTAAGCTCGCTTATTCTTGTGCCAATAATAATTCTACTAGTTCAAATCCCGCTTATAAAAATTATTTTCGATATAAGATCCAATACGGAACTTATGCGCTACTTTTTGCTTAGCGTTTTGGGCGGTTTGATTGTAAGCGTAAGTATTGCGTTTGTAATTATTAAGATGATATCGAACCCGCTTAACAAGCTGAAAACCAAAGCGCATGAGATTGAAAAGGGCAATTACGGCATTAAACTAGAAATAAGAACTAATGATGAAATCGGCGAGCTTACAGAAGCCTTTAATAATATGTCCGATACTTTAAAAAATAATACTGCGGAATTGATTAAAAAAGAAAAACTTGCTGCGCTTGGTAAAATGGCAGCCGTTCTTGCACACGAAATTAAAACTCCGTTAACATCAATTAAAATGAATGCCGATATTATTGCCGAAACTTTGGACTCAAACGATGAGAATAAAGAAAATTTTGAGATTATGAAGACGGAAATAAATCGCTTAAACAATCTTGTGAAAGATGTTCTTCAATTTTCTCGTCAAATGGAATTGAATTATTCTGAAGTCAAATTAAAAGATCTGATTGAATTTATAAATATTCAATTAAATAAAAAGCTGGAAGAAAAGAATATTATTTTCTTAAATAATGTAGAATATGTTTCCTTGCAAATTGATGAAGATAAATTAAAACAGGTATTGATAAATCTCATTGACAATTCAATCGAAGCTGTAAACCAAAACGGTCTTATTGAAATTTCTTCCCGGAGAAATAATGAAGATAATTCAATTTCCATTTTTGTAAAAGATAACGGAAGCGGCATCGATCCGGAGCTTAAAATATTCGATCCTTTCTTTACTACAAAAACATCCGGCACCGGTTTAGGGCTTTCCATATCGCAAAAAATTATTGAACAGCATAACGGCGCTTTTAATCTTTTAGTGTCAAAAAAAGGTGAAACTATTTTTGAAATAAAACTGCCAATTGGGCAGAAGTATGAAAAAGAAAAAACGTAAGCTTGTGGCTTTTCAGCCTTTGGCTAACTAAAAAGAAAGTTAAAATGGATAAAATATTAGTTATTGACGACGATCAATCAATACGTAAGACTTTAACAAGCTATCTAAAGAAACAGAACTATGAAGTGCTGTCTGCTGAAAATGGTCTCAACGGAATTGAAATTATAAAAAATGAATTGCCGGATATTGTAATTACAGATATTAGAATGCCCGGTGCTGACGGTTTTGAAGTGCTTAAGAAAGTTAAAGAAATTGACCCGCACATACATGTAATAATTATTACTGCTTTCGATGACATGAATAGTACGGTTAAAGCAATGCAGCAAGGCGCTTATGATTATATTGAAAAACCTCTGGAAATTGATAATCTAAAAATTACAATTCAAAGAGCTCTTGAAAATAAAAAACTTAGTGATCAGCTTAATACCTATGTTAACGAAAAAAAAGAAGAGTATTTGCTCGAAAATACTTTGATAGGTAAAACGCCTCAGATGAGGCAGGTATATAAAAAGATTGGTCAGGTATCATCGAGCCGTGTTACTGTGCTAATTGAAGGTGAAAGCGGAACAGGGAAAGAATTGGTTGCACGGGCAATTCATTACAGCGGCATTACTAAAGTTCATCCTTTTGTCGCTGTTAATTGTACTGCCCTTACCGAGTCACTTTTAGAAAGCGAGCTTTTCGGTCATGTGAAAGGAGCTTTCACCGGATCTATTAAAGATAAAAAAGGTAAATTTGAGCTTGCCGGCGAAGGAACTATTTTCTTGGATGAGATTTCGGAAATCTCTTCCAATCTGCAAGTAAAGCTTTTAAGAGTTCTTCAGCAAAAAGAATTTGAGAAGGTCGGAGGCGAGACTTTAATGCCGATGAAAGCACGAATAATCGCTGCCACAAATAAAAATTTAGTTGAGCTTGTAAAAACAGGCAAGTTTCGCGAGGATTTATTTTACAGATTGAAAGTTTTTTCAATCTTCATTTCTCCCCTTAGGGAAAGAAACGAAGATATTCCTGTTTTGGTTAGTCACTTCTTAAATAAAATTAATTTAGAACTCCATAAAAACGTTAATAAAATTCCCGAAGATGTAATGGAAATGCTTAAAAAGCATTTTTGGGTTGGCAATGTAAGGGAATTGGAAAATACTCTAATGCAGGCGGTAGTTCTTTCATCCGATGATGTTTTGCTTAAAGAAAATATCCTTCTTAGAAATTCTGAACAGCTTTCTTTAATTGCCAAGGACACTGAACAATCTAAAGTTGAATTTATCTCTCTTGAAGAATTAGAAAAAAAACATATTAATAATATTTTGAACGCATTAAAATGGGACAAAAATAAAGCGCATAAAATCCTTGGCATTTCTTTGCCAACTTTGTACAGTAAAATTCAGCACTATAAGCTTTCACCATTTGAAGAGAAAATTAATTGAATCCCTGCTGACTAATTGTTTCCGGATACTACCTCGTCACATCACCTTTATCAAATTTTATATAACTTTTTATTTAGGTTAAGACTTTCAAAAATCTTATAGGCAGTACAATGAGACATTTAATTATTTCTGTAATATTAACTTGTTCTATTAATGCTTCGATAAGTGCGATGCCTAATCATTTTGCATTTATTAAGACGAAAACTTTGAAATAATGAATAGAATTTTATTCGTTTATCTTATCGTCGTTTCATATTCAATTTCATTTGCACAGCCGACGTATAATGTAAAGAAATTATATACAACAATTGTAAATGATACAGCTGTTAATTCTTACGTTATCGATACTAACCCTAAAGCCGTCCGCTACGATTTATACGTTAGAGATACCACTGTAAACTTTACGGGCGAAAAAGCGAAAGCCATCGACATAAATGGCTCTATTCCGGGACCTACTTTATATTTTACCGAAGGAGATACTGCGGAAATATATGTCCACAATGAAATGGAAATCGAGACCTCTATTCATTGGCATGGTTTAATTATACCCAACCAATACGACGGCGTTCCTTACTTAACTACGCCGCCCATCAAACCCGGACAAACTTATTTGTACAAGTTCCCTTTGGTTCAAAGCGGAACTTACTGGTATCATTCACACTCCGGACTGCAAGAGCAGAGCGGGTTGAATGGTGCATTGATTATTTATAAAAGACCAGAACCGCCGATGAAGGAATATACCTTGCTGCTCAGTGATTGGACAAATGAAAATCCTTATGAAATAGAGCGCTCTTTGCACATGGCATCCGATTGGTATGCTATTCAGAAAGGCAGCGTACAAAGCTACGGCGAAGCCCTCACACAAGGATATTTTATGACCAAGCTAACCAATGAGTGGAAGCGAATGCTCGCTATGGATGTAAGTGATGTTTACTATAACGCTTTCCTTACTAATGGAAAAATACAACAAGCTTTGCCCGGTCTCAAACCGGGTGATAAAATAAAACTTCGTGTCATTAACGGATCTTCATCAACTTATTTTTGGCTGCAATTTGCCGGGGGTAAGCTTACGGTAATAGCAAGTGACGGCAGTGATGTTGTTCCTGTAGATGTTGACAGAATGATTGTTGGAGTTGCCGAAACTTATGATATAATTGTAACAATTCCCGATAATAAAAGTTATGAATTCCGCGCAACTTCTGAAGACAGAACTCACCACACTTCGCTATGGCTCGGAAACGGCGCAAAAGTTTCTGCGCCAACTCTTCCAACCTTAGAATATTTTGAGGGGATGAAGATGATGAATGATATGATGAATATGGACGGTACTATGAAAAATATGGGCATGCAGATGAGCTTGCAGCAAATGGATATGAATACTGTTATGTATCCTGAAAATACGGACACTATTACTACTCTCAATTATGCGATGCTTAAGGCCCCTTTCAAAACTACTTTGCCTAAAGGACCAACTAAAGTTCTTCATTTCAATCTTACCGGCAATATGAATCGTTATGTCTGGAGTATAAATAACAAAACTCTTTCTGAATCCGATAAAATATTAATTAAAAAAGGTGAGAACGTAAAAATTATTTTATACAACGGTACGATGATGCGGCATCCAATGCATCTTCATGGACATTATTTTAGAGTGTTGAACGGACATGGAGATTATGACCCCTTGAAAAATGTGATTGACATAATGCCAATGGAAATCGATACCATCGAGTTTGCGGCGCGATATTACGGCGATTGGTTTTTTCATTGCCACATTCTCTATCACATGATGAGCGGTATGGGAAGAATCTTTAGCTATGAAGATTCTCCACAAAATCCCGAAATACCTGACCCAAAAGAAGCATTACAACATTTCTATTCTGACGATAGGATGTTTCACCCGATGGTTAGAGTAGGTCTGGAAAGCAGCGGCAGCGACGGCGAAGCTATGCTTGCTAATACGCGTTTTCAATTCCAGACCGAATGGCATGTCGGCATAAATAAAATGAAAGGATATGAGGATGAAACTGAATTTGGTAAATACTTAGACCCTATGCAATGGTGGTTTCCCTACATTGGCTGGGATGTCCGTAATTGGAATACATCAGGACATGATAAAAATTTGTTCGGACAATCTAACACTGCCGATAAGCGAAAAGTATTGGTTGCAGGTGTTCAATATACTTTACCTATGCTCGTTATAGCCGATGGAAGAATTGACACGCAGGGGAAATTAAGATTTCAATTAATGAGAGATGATATACCCATTACTGCACGTCTGCGGTTAAACTTAATGGTCAATACCGATAGAGAAAGTATGGTTGGATTCAGATATATCATTACTAAATACTTTGGCATCTCAACTCATTACGACAGCGATATGGGATACGGCGCTGGAATAACTTTGAATTATTGAACATATTCCCAAGCTTCCGTATATGTTGTCCTTTCTAAGCTAATTTAGTTTTAAATATCTTAAAAATATTTAAACTTTTTTAATTAGCCCAACTACTTTCCACCAAAAAATTCCATATATAAGCCGTAATTAAACTTTTCTCACTGGCATAAATTTTTCTATAGTACTGCTGTCTGTCCGCAATGGAGGAATATCTCCTTTGCTTTTTTCTTGGACTTGAACCCCAAAGTAAGTAAATTATTGTTATTAAGGATATAGACATAATAGCAATTCTAAAAATTTCATAGGAAATTAAACTAATGATTAAAATAACAGCATTAATTCTTTTTTTATATTTATTTTTGCCGGTTTCAATTTATTCACAAACCCCGAACGGTAATGATAGCTTAAATAATCTGGTCAATGTAGCAATTCAAAACAATCCCCAACTTAAAGCAGCCAGAGATCAGACGCTTGCTGAAAAAACAAAAGTAAACCAGGTAACAGCTTGGGATCCGCCGCAAGTCGGAATTTCCTTCTATCAGACACCAATTCAATCCTTTCCGAACCCCCTGAGAAATAACATGGAGACCGACTACTACGTTCAACAGACGTTCCCATTTCCCGGTAAACTTGGAAATATGGGAGACGCAGCTTCGAGCAGCGCACTAATGTACAAGGAACAATACAGCGCTTTGAAGAATAAAATCATATCAGATTTGAAATCTTCTTACTACGAACTTTATTTTGTAGAAAAGAAAATTCAGATTAATAAAGAAAACCAGGAACTTTTAAAACAACTCAATGCTATTGCATTAAAACAGTATGAGGTCGGCATCGGTAAACAGGCAGATGTTCTAAGAGCACAAACTGAATTATCAACATTGATCAACGACAGTGTTAATCTTCTCAAAGAAAAAAGAGACGTCGAAACAATGATTAATACAATCCTAAGCAGACCTGTGAATGCGCCCCTGCCGGAGATTGAAAATATTCAAGATACAATTCCGGAATGGACTTACGAACAGCTTGCGGAACTGGCTTATCAAAACAGACCCGAAGTAAAAGCTATGCAATATAATATTGAGATGAACAAATCGGAGTTAAAAGCCTCGAAGCTTCAATACTACCCTGATTTTATGGTTCAACTGATGTACAAAAATATGTCTAACACTGCAAATGATTTTTGGTCTGCAATGGTCGGTGTAAATGTTCCGCTGGCTTTCTGGTCAAAAGATAAGTTTACCGGAAAAGTTCAGGAAAATGAAATTAATGTAAGCACAGCTCAAGAACAGTTAAATGCAGTAAAAAATATGGTTGCAAGCGATGTGCAAAGTGCAATAATAAAAATTGAGACCAATAAAAATTTAATAGATCTTTATAAAAACACTGTGATTCCACAGTCAGAACAAACGCTTCAATCTACCCTATCTGCTTACCAAACCGGAAAGACAGAATTCCTGATGTTTATTGACGCATATAAAATGGTATTATCTTCTAAATTGAACTACTACATGGCAGAAATGAATTACATGCAAAGCCAGGCGCTGCTTGAACAGGCTGTAGGCTTGAACATCAATAAAATAGAAGAAAGAATTAAATAAAAGTTTAAGGAAAATTAGAAATGAAAAAAATAATCATAACCGGCATTATAAGTTTAATTATCGGAGTTGGCGGAGGATGGCTGATATTTCACAATCATACTTCCTCAAATTCTCCGGGAACAACAAGCGAAAGAAAAATTCTTTATTACAGATCGCCGATGAATCCTACCGTAACTTCCAAAGTCCCGATGAAAGATGAAATGGGAATGGATTACGTTCCTGTTTATGCAGATCAAAGCAGTTCAAGAGGGGAAAGAAAAATTGCATATTATAAATCCCCTATGGATTCAACTTTAACCTCGCCAGTTCCGAAGAAAGATGAAATGGGAATGGATTATGTGCCGGTTTACACAGATAACGTCGGGTCTAATGAAATACATATTGATCCGGCAACCCAACAGAATACCGGAGTAACAACCGAAACAGTTGAAAAGATGAGATTATCCCGAACGATTAGAACGACTGCTAATATCACTTACGACGAAACGAAGCTCTATACAATCTCAACAAAAATTATGGGTTATATTGAAAAACTTTATGTTGATTACACCGGTCAGCTAGTTAGAAAAGGTCAACCGCTTCTGGAAATCTACAGCCCTGATCTTGTAAGCACACAAGAAGAATATTTGCAAGCAATAAAATATAGAAATGAAATCTCTAAGAACGGTTCTTTAATTAGCCAAAAAGGAGCTGATCAATTAGTTGAAAGCGCAAAGCGAAGACTTCTTTACTGGGACATCCCGCTAAGCGGGATTCAAGCCCTTGAGAAAAGAGGCACACCGCAAAAGACTATGACGATCTATTCTCCGGCAAATGGAATTGTTACAGACAAGATGATTATTAACGGGCAGAATATCGAGCCGGGAATGGCGCTTTATAAAATTGCCGACCTTTCAACTGTTTGGGGGCTTGCCCAAATTTATCAATATGAACTGCCGTGGATTAAAGTTGGCGATAAAGTTGATTTGCAGTTATCTTATATGCCCGGGAAAACTTTTCAAGGACGAATAACATACATTTATCCTTATCTTGATTCGGATTCTAAAACAGTTCAGGTAAGGATTGAAATTCATAACACAAACAATTATGAATTTAAGCCCGGAATGTTTGCAGACGCCGCTATAAAGTCGCCTCTCATTCTTGAAACAGTGGCTGTACCAAATCAAGCAATAATTCATACCGGGACAAGAGACGTTGCTATAATTGCATTGGGCAACGGCTACTTTAGACCTGTAAACGTTATACTCGGAGCGCGAGGAGACGGAGGTTATGTCCAAATCCTTAAAGGCATTCATGAAGGAGAAAATATTGTTACATCTTCAGAGTTCTTAATTGATTCGGAAAGCAACTTGAATGCAGCGCTAAATAATATGCAGCAGCCGGGCAGCGTGGGTAACTCCGATACAACAAGTCAAAATAACTCCATACAAAATCAGCCTTCGAATAACGATATGAAAGGTATGGATATGTCTAAAGATAACAGCAAGAAAAAATAAAAAATCAGAAAACAGAATTAAGAATTTTTATCGGAGTTTTAGATGTTAGAAAAAATAATAGAGTATTCAGTTAAGAACAGATTTCTTGTAATACTTGCAGTAGTTTTCTTGATGGGCTGGGGAATTTATTCCTTGTACAATATACCCGTGGATGCAATACCGGATTTAAGTGATGTTCAAGTAATTATCTACACAAAATATGAAGGGCAATCACCGCAAATAGTTGAAGACCAGGTAACTTATCCGCTTACAACAGCTCTGGTATCGGTACCGGGGGCAAAGGTAGTAAGAGGATATTCCTTCTTCGGGTATTCACTAGTTTATGTAATATTCAAAGACGGTACAGATATTTATTGGGCACGAAGCAGAGTGTTAGAATATCTTAACTACGCAGCAAAAAGATTACCTAATAATGTCGTACCTACATTAGGGCCCGATGCAACCGGCGTGGGTTGGGTGTTTGAATATTCTCTTTCCTCAAAAAAACGGTCGCTTGCTGATCTTCGTACAATACAAGATTGGTACTTAAAATATCAGCTTAGTTCCGTTCCCGGTGTTGCCGAAGTTGCAAGCATAGGCGGGTTTGTAAAGCAATATCAAGTTACAGTCGATCCTGCAAAATTATTAGCTTATAATATCCCTCTAAGCGATGTTGAAATGGCAATAAAGAAATCCAACAATGATGTCGGCGGCGAAACTATTGAAATGGGCGAATCGGAATTTATGATAAGAGGATTGGGATATATAAAATCAATTCAAGATGTGGAAAATATCCCTGTAAAGATTGATAAGAAAACGAACACACCCGTTTACATAAAAGATATTGCTAACGTAGCCTACGGACCTGAAATGCGACGGGGTATTGCAGAATCTGACGGTAAGGGAGAGACCGTAGGCGGAATAATCGTAATGCGATACGGAGAAAATGCACTTTCGGTAATTGAAGGAGTTAAAAAGAAACTCGCCGAATTAAAGCAAGGGCTTCCTCCGGATGTAAAGATTACACCGGTTTATGACCGTTCCGGCTTAATTGAAAGAGCAATTGATACATTAAAAGATAAACTAATTGAAGAAATATTAATCGTTGCGCTTGTTTGTATTTTGTTTTTAATGCATTTCCGCAGTGCTTTTGTAGCAATTTTTACGCTGCCTACGGCTATTTTAATGGCTTTTATTGTAATGAGATTGCAAGGAATAAATGCAAACATAATGTCTCTTGGCGGAATTGCAATTGCCATTGGGGCTATGGTTGACGCTGCAATAATAATGATAGAAAATGCTCACAAGCATATTGAACACGATATGCTTCAACCTCCGGAGCATAGGCGGGACCGGTGGCAGTTAATTATTGAAGCTTCAAAGGAAGTTGGTCCGTCTTTATTCTATTCGCTTTTAGTAATAACGGTTTCTTTCATTCCGATATTCACTATGCAAGCACAGGAAGGAAAATTATTCAAGCCGCTTGCTTTTACAAAGACATATTCAATGGCGGCCGCCGCAATCTTATCAATCACTCTTGTACCTGTGCTGATGGGTTATTGGATTCGCGGAAATATTAAGCCGGAAGAAAAAAACCCTATCAATAAATTCTTAATTAAGATTTATCATCCTGTAGTAAACTTCGTAATAAAGCATTGGAAGTATGTCATCCTAACCTCGCTAGTTTTGATGGCACTAACATATATTCCGTATTCACAACTCGGCAGCGAGTTCATGCCGCCGCTATACGAAGGCGATTTGCTTTATATGCCGACAACATTACCGGGAATATCTATCACTAAAGCAAAAGAATTGCTACAGCAGACAGATAAGATAATAGCTTCCTTCCCGGAAGTGCATCATGTCTTTGGTAAAATCGGCAGAGCTGAAACTGCAACCGACCCGGCTGGTCTCGATATGATGGAGACAACTATTATGCTTAAGCCGGAAAATCAGTGGCCTAAAGGAATGACTGTAAAAAAGCTTATCGATCAAATGAACCAGGCAATAAATTTCCCAGGGGTGACAAATGCATGGACTATGCCGATTAAAACAAGAACAGATATGCTAAGCACCGGGATTAAAACACCGGTCGGAATTAAAATCTCAGGTCCTAACCTAGATTCTTTGCAGGCAATCGGAGAGCGCGTTGAAGCTGTTATGAGAACTGTTCCCGGCACTCTTAGCGCTTTTGCGGAAAGAACAGTCGGTGGAAATTACGTCGATATAAATATTAACCGCCAGGAAGCAGCAAGATACGGTCTTACAATACAAGATGTTGAAGATGTAATTCAATCAGCAATGGGCGGAATGAACATAACCACCACTGTAGAAGGTCTGGAAAGATTTCCGGTTAATTTAAGATACGGACGCGAACAAAGAGATAATATTGAGGACTTGAAAAGAGTACTTGTTCCAACTCCAACGGGAGCGCAAGTTCCGATGGGACAGCTTGCAGATTTCACAGTACACAAAGGACCTATGGTTATTAAAACTGAAGGTACAATACCGAATGCATGGGTTTATGTGGATCTCAAAACTTCAGATATTGGTACTTATGTAAAAAATGCTCAAAGAATTATAGCACAAAAGATAAAACTACCTACCGGTTACAACCTTGTTTGGAGCGGCGAGTTTGAATATATGCAGCATGCCGATAAACGTTTGATGGTCGTAATCCCGATGACTTTATTTATCATTTTTCTTATTATTTATCTAAATACAAAATCGTTAAAGAAGGTCGCTATCATTTTCCTGGCAGTTCCGTTTTCTCTTGTCGGCACTTTCTGGCTGCTATTTATATTGGGATACAACCTAAGTATTGCTGTATGGGTTGGTATTATCGCACTTGCCGGGCTTGATGCCGAGACCGGTGTGGTTATGCTTCTCTATCTTGATGTTGCCTACAAAGAATGGCACGACAAAGGGATGATGAGAGGTATTAAAGACTTGATTGAGGCGATTCATCACGGAGCGGTAAAAAGAGTTAGACCGAAGATAATGACTGCTTCCGTAATAATTGCGGGCTTAATTCCTATTATGTGGAGCAATGGTGCGGGCGCGGATGTAATGAAAAGAATCGCAGCGCCTATGCTTGGCGGTGTTGTTACTTCGGTGTTGATGGAACTTGCGGTTTACCCGGTTATCTATTACCTGTGGAAATCTTATGAACTTAAAAAAGAAGCTAAACAAAAAGGATTAGTTTTAGAAAATTAATTTCCCGTAGCACAGTTCGCCGTGGCGAATCAGTCTGTGCTGCCATAATTAAAAAAGTTTCAAAAATATTGAGGTTATAAATATGAAATACATAGTCCTAATAGCTGCTGTAGCATTATTTGTTTTTTTCCTATGGAGAAAATTTAAGAAAGCTTCCAATGGAAAAGACTGCTGTAGATAAAAAATAAGATTACTTTAATCAACAACTAATAAAAAATATATAAGGAGTACTTAAAATGTCAAACAAAATGCAATCGCGTTTTACGGTGAAAACCAATACAGTAAAAATCCTGTTTCTTTCTTTTATCGTGTTTTTCACTGCGGCTTCTTTGTCGTATGCACAGGATGCTGCAAAAGGCAAAACCACACAACACGAAATGAAAATGGATAAGAGTATGAAGATGGACACCAGTATGAAGATGGGTAAGAAAGGAAATATCAAAGAAATGATGAAAGGAAATCATTCCTCCCCTATAGCATACAAAGGAGTGATTAATCTGAAGTCCATTGACGATAATAAAGACGGTAAGATATACCAATGCCCGATGGATTTTAATGTTTTATCCGATAAGCCTGGAGTCGATCCAAAATGCGGTATGAAGCTAAAAGAAGTTACGCTGAAACAAGCAAAAAATAATCTTACTAAATACGGATTTAAAGTCAAGTAAGCTCGCCAATTACTAAAGAAGATCGGAATAAAGAATTTCTGAGTCCACTCTAAAAAGGTCATTCTCATGGAAATGGGAATCCAAAAACCGTTAGGTATAGAATAGATTCCCGCTTTCGCGGGAATGGTATTTAGAGTGTTTCGGCTTTTTAGAGTGGACTTATTTATATAAAGTCTTTAAAAATAATTGAGGTAAGTTCATGAAATACTTAATAGGCGCGGGTTCCGTTATAGTGGCATTTATTATTGGGTATCTTGTTTTTATTTATTCCGGCGTTTATAATATAAGCGCGTTGGTTCCTCACGAGAAACTAACTTTATGGATGATGAATACAGTACGAGATAATTCAATTATGCATAATGCGGATAATAATATTAAAACTCCCAACCTTAACGATTCATCTCTTGTAAAAATGGGATTTGTCCACTACCGTGAAATGTGCGTAGGGTGCCATGGCGCTCCGGGTATTGAGCGTAGTGAAATTGGGCAAGGTCTTTATCCAAAGGCTCCGACGCTTGCGCGAGTTGCAAATGATTGGACTCCACAGCAGCTTTTTTGGATAACCAAAAACGGTTTAAAGATGACGGGTATGCCGGCATTCGGTCCAACGCACTCTGACGAGATGATTTGGGCTATCGTTGCTTTTACTAAAAAGCTTCCAACATTGACTAAAGAACAATATCAAACTCTTGATAATGAAACTAAAGGCGAAAGCGATGAATAACCTTGAAGTTGGCTCTAAATAATAAGTAGCTTTAATATAAACAAACTAATAACAATTCTATATCTTCTTTCAATTGCTGTTTTATTATTCCTTCCAATACTCTGAAATGATATTTGGGTGTCCATACTATGTGATAATCATATCTATATATTACATGGCTTAATTTCTTAAATTTATTCATAACTTAATTTTAGTATTTTCACGGCATAGCCAAAAGAACATCACATCCTTCGAAGAAGGTGGATTTCTGAGTTACATTAAAGAAACTTCATACGTAAAAAGTAATTGATCAGTGGTAAATCAATATTCTTACTTGATATAAATACCTGCCGCCCTTAATTTCATTTCAAATTAGAGAACTATGCTTTTCATTATAGAGAATAATCTAAATAAAATGCTTAGAATTATTTAGTAATCAGATAGTTATTCTTGGCAAGAAAGTTGACAGTGACTACTATGAACTTTAATAAAGTATATAATGTCAACATTAGATAAGTCAAATACACCGCTTTATACAATAAGCATGGCAGCCAAATTAGTAGGCATCTCTGTTCATACTATGAGAATGTATGAAAACGAAGGATTAATAATTCCCTTTAAGAAAGAAAGCAAACAAAGGCTTTATTCAGAACTGGATGTTGAGAGATTGAGATGCCTTCGAAAAGTAATAAATGAAGAACGAATTGGAATTGAAGGCATCCGCAGACTCCTTGCTCTAATTCCCTGCTGGGGCATTATAAAGTGTTCTTTAAAGGACAGGAAAAAATGCGAAGCATACAACATTGCTACAAAACCATGCTGGATGATAAATCATAAAAACAATTATTGTACCGGAAGAGATTGTAGAGTATGCGAGGTGTATCAAAGTTTTAGTAATTGTGAAAGCATAAAAAACAAGTTAAAAGAATTAATAGCATAGAAAAACTAATAGTTAAAGGAAGAGTTAATAAAATGAAAAAACTTCTTATTCTTGGTGCGGGAACCGCCGGGACAATGATGTTAAATAAATTATATAATGCGCTTGATAAAAATGAGTGGCAGATTACGATAGTTGATCAACACGAAACTCATTATTATCAGCCTGGATTTTTATTCATACCTTTCGGGATTTATTCAAGAAATGACGTTATTAAACCCAAGCGTGATTTTTTCCCTTCAGGCGTAAATGCAATAATTGCTCAAATCGATAAGGTTGAACCTGAAAATAACCGTGTATTATTAAATAATAATCAGGTACTTTCCTACGATTTGTTATTGATTGCTACGGGTTCAAGAATAAGTCCAGAAGAAACAGAAGGGATGAAAGATAAATTATGGCATAAAAACATTTTTGATTTTTATACAATCGAGGGTGCGTGTGCACTTAAAAACTTTTTTAAGCATTGGGAAGGAGGCAAGCTGGTTCTGAATATAACTGAAATGCCTATTAAATGCCCGGTGGCTCCGTTAGAATTTGTATTCCTGGCGGATTCATATTTTACAGGAAAAGGAATACGCGATAAAGTCGACATTCACTTTGTTACCCCGCTTCCGGGCGCTTTTACAAAGCCTAAAGCATCGGCTATACTTGGTGATTTTCTGGACAAAAAAAATATTAAATTGACAACAGACTTTAGTATAGGAAAAGTTGATAACGACGCTAAGAAAATTATTTCGTGGGATGAACAAGAAGTTCCCTTTGATGTATTAGTAACAATCCCTACAAATAAGGGAGACGACTATATAAAAAGAAGCGGCATGGGAGATGAATTAAATTTTATTCCCACCGATAAGCATTCGCTTAGATCCGAAAAATATGAAAATATATTTGTTATAGGAGATACGACAAATCTCCCAAGTTCAAAAGCCGGTTCAGTGGCTCATTTTCAATCGGAGATTTTATTTGAAAACATGCTAAGCTTCATGGAAGGCAGAGAACCGAAAGAAAAATTTGATGGACACGCTAACTGCTTTATTGAATCAGGTTTTGGTAAAGGTATTCTAATCGATTTCAATTACGAGACGGAACCATTGCCGGGTAAATTTCCGCTTCCGGGTATTGGACCCTTTTCTCTGCTTGAAGAAACAAAAATGAATCACTACGGCAAAGTAATGTTTAGATGGATGTACTGGAATTTTCTTGTAAAAGGTTTGGAATTACCGATTGAATCGAATATGTCAATGGCTGGAAAGCGAGTGTGAAATGGAATCTAACAATATTCAAGAACAGATGGATAAAATTAACAACAAACTCGATGTAATTCTTGAAGAGATTGAACTTCAGAAAAAGCACAGACGAGAAATAGAAGACTTGAAAGATGATTTAATGAGAGTCGGAAACGACCTTTACCGTTCTACTGTAATTGAACTAGATCAAGTGCACGATTATCTAAATACCGGTGATATTTTCCACCTTGGGAAAAAACTGCTTCGAAACGTAAATATAATCACCAAAAGCATTGAACAGATGGAAAGCATTAAAGATTTTCTTAAGGATGTTTCTCCGCTTTCCCGCGAATCATTTATTGATCTGATGAACAAACTTGATGAATTTGACCGCAAAGGATATTTCCAGTTTATCAAAGAACTCGGGAAAGTTGCAGATAAAATTGTTACTTCATTCGGTCCTGATGATGTAAATAATCTCGGTGAAAACATTGTTACAATAATTAATACGGTAAAAAATCTTACTCAACCGGATATGCTGCATAGTATCAACAATGCGATATCTGTTTACAAAAAATTAGATATTGAAGTTTCAGACAAAATTTCTTTTATATCATTAATTAAAGAATTAAATACTCCTGAAACGAAAAGAGGATTAGCCTTTGCAATTCAATTCTTAAAGAATTTGGCTGCAAATGGCTCTAAAGATTTAACAAACGTAAAATCATTACAAACAAATTAATAAAGGAAAAACAATGGAAACGGTAGAACAAAAGAGCATAATTTTGGAGCGGGATGCCGACAGTAATCTTAAAAATTTATCCGATTGGAATAAAGAAGTTGCTGTTGAGCTTGCAAAAGAAGAAGATATTACTGAGCTAACCGAAAGGCATTGGCTGGTAATAAATTTTATGAGAAAAGAATTTAAGGAAAAAGGAGACGCTCCTTCAATTCGCAGATTAACAAAAGAAAGCGGAGTGGAAACTAAAGAATTATATAATTTATTTCCCAAAGGTCCGGCAAAGAAAGCCGCTAAAATCGCCGGTTTACCTAAACCAAAAGGCTGCATTTAATTAAAGGAAAATAAAAAATGGAAGAGTCAATTAAAAAAATTTCGATCGTAGTTTCGAGAGGTTCTTTAGAGGGAGTTTATCCGGGATTGATAATGGCTAACGGTGCAAGAATGGAAGGTATAGAAGCAACATTGTTTTTTACTTTCTTCGGACTGCACGCAGTCATCGAAAAAAAGATGGATAAGCTGAAAGTTGCTACTGTTGGTAACCCTGCAATGTGTGTTCCATCTGCTATGGGACCGGGTTTACCAACATGGCTGGGCACGTTACCGGGAATGTCTTGGTTTGCTACCGGAATGATGAAAAAAGAAATCGAGAAATTAGACATCCCCCCGGTACGTGAATTTATTGAGATGATTCACGATACCGGCTGCGAAATTTACGGCTGTAAAGCTACTGTGGAAATGTTTCATCTAACAAAAAAAGATTTCTGTCCTCAAGTAGATGATATTATTTCTGTAGGGCAATTTTACGAAAAGTCCGCCGGCGCTCAGATAATTTTTACTTAGAAATGCATACTTGATTCTTTTGAAATTAAAATCTAAGTGCTTTACCCGATTCGATTATAATACTTAATTATAAAAGATTCATTTTTTCAGAGCGTACTAATCTCGATTATTATCGGGAAGAGCACGCTTTAATTTTCTTTCCCTTCCTCAAAAATCCCTCTCTCAAATTTCATTTCTTAAATAAACTTTCTTCATGAATAACCTCCTTGTCTTTTTCCTCTTTTCACTAAACTCATCATTTGAGACGCTATCTTTATTCATGTTATTCTAACTAAATAAAATTTATTACGAGCCTTCCCATCAAATCGCATTAGGAATAACAAAGTTGGAGAGAATCTAATTCTAAACGGAATAAGCGCGGCAGGCTTAAGCAAGTTTTCTCCGGCGTATAATTTTTCTGCGGGTATTAAGTTTGGAATTTAGTAATTATATCTATCAAAATATTTCTTGATACAGGTTTTACTAAATACACATCGGCTCCGGCATTTAAAACATTGGCTCTTTGATCAAGTGAATCGTATGAAGTAATACAAGCAATGGGTATCTTTAAAAAATCTTTATTAGCCTTTAGCTCTTTAATTAAAGATAAACCGTCTTTTGAACCCGGCAGCCCAATATCCATAATTATTAATTGAAAATTATTATTTGATAATTTATCGTACATTGATTTTTCCGAATCGCATAATGAAATATTATAATTCTTCAACCATAACCGGTATAAATTCCGGCTGATTTCTTCATCTTCAACTATTAAAATCTTGAGACTTTTTTCTTCCATTATAAATTACATGTAAATCTCTAATGTCCCTCTCGTATAAAATAAAAAAGGACGCAACTTCCATTACATCCTTACACAGGGCACTGGTATGCCCACACACAAAGACATAAGAAAGCGCGTCCATTTCTGGACGCAGCCTCTTTGCATGTTCTTGTGTGTTTAAAATTACCAGTTTTAGTGTAAGAACATAGCAAACGCTACGTTAATATTTTAAATTCAAAATTATACTGCTAAAAAATCCTTTAACTTTTTTGTTAGTGTAAACTATAAAGAAAAATAATCTTATACAACTTTTGTACTTCGATTGATTATTTGAAATAAATGAAGAATGAAACGAAAATATTTTCTTGCTATAATTCTTTTTCTACTCCCATGATTAGTAATTCTTGGAGCTTCCGGATATATTTAATGATATACCTGCATAAATCATTCTCCCTATTGAAGGTATGATCCCGGGTCCCGGATATTCATCCGTTCTCATTGTGAAATACTTTTTATCCGTAAGATTATTAACTCCAAGCCTAAACTCATAATTTGAAATTCTATAAGCTGCCGATATATCAATTACGCTGTAAGACGGTATAACTCCAACCAATCCATCAGGTGAAAATTTCGTATTTGCAGGGTCGCCGTAAGAAGAAGCAATGTATGAATGCTGTATGTTCGTCGAAAATGCACCGAAGCAATAGTCAATTCCGAAACGGTTTGTATACTTTGGAGCATAAGGGACATAATTTCCATTGTATTCGCCGGAGGCGTAGCGTGCATCTGTATAACCAAATGAATTATAAATGCCAAGCCTGCCAAACTTATTATCCGGTATCAAGCCTCCGAGAAGATTTAGCTCAGCATACATCTCTATTCCCTTATGTTCATCAGCGCCGGTATTTGTCTCGAACTGGTAGGTAAGCGTACCGGAAGTTTGCTCGATGATGCCGACATCATTCTTCACGTGCATGTAGAAGAAACTTACATCAAAGTTAAGGAAGCTTCCGACCATACCTCTAAAACCTAAATCAATATCGTATGCGGAAACATCCTTAAGGTTTTGATCTATCTTTGCGATAGAGCCAAACGGAGTTAAATCGCTGTACGTTATAGGTCGGTATGACTGACTGAGATTTAAGTAAAAGTTGGCTTTATCAGACGTTTTAAACTCTGTGCCGATTGTGCCCAACAAAAAAGTTCGTGTGCTCTTTTTATTATTTGCATAAACATATTCATGGTCACTGTCGTCAGCTTCATTCGGTGCATAACCATCGGCGTTAGTACTCAAGTATTCTAAACGAAGCCCTGGTGTTATGCTCAAAGCATCGGTGACCCGGAAAATATTCTCGATATAAGGTGCAATGTTTGTCGTGTAAAAATTCATATCCTGTTCCCATGGCGAAAGCTGCGTTAGATCGAAGTCTGAGCCTGTCGTACCGTCAGCTCCTTCTTGTCTTTTAAGATGTGAATAAGCATATCGCAATCCAAAAGAGAATGACTGATTTTGCCCAAGAAGATTGTAGTTAGATAAAAACCTAAGCTCGTTTGTAAAAGTATTAAAATATTCACGTTCCAGCTCGCGAGGCGTGTAAGTTAAACTTGAAGTAATAGCATCCGAAACTTCCGGCGGAATATCTTCATTTCGCCAAATCAAGTTACGTTGACTGAAAAGGTATGATGACACAAAACTAAAAGAAGTATTGTCATTCATTTTATAGTTGATGTGCAAAGCTGTTATGTTCCATGGACTGTCGAGCCAATTTCTGCTTCGCAGCGATTGCTGAGGATCTTTGTAAAATAGTGAGTCATTCAATCCGCCAGGCATTCGAATGAGGTTGCGAAGCATAGTGTACTCAATCCCGATCTGAAGTTTATCGGTTGGATTATAATTTAAGCTTGCAAAACCCGACCATTGAGTTTGCTGTGAATTTGCGCGCCACCCTTCGAGGCGCCTGTACTGAAGAAAACCGTAATACTTGAAATTTTTAATCGTCCCTCCAATCGAATTGAAACTGTTAAAGAGTCCGTAGCTTCCGCCTGTTTGTGAAGATGTAATCGAAATCGGTTGCTGGCTGCCGTCTTTAAGTTTGTAATTCACCATGCCTCCTATTTGTGGTCCGAAGGCTAATGCAGCGCCGTCACGAAGAATGGTTATATCTTTCACTGCCTCCATAGGCGGCAGGTAGTAAGATTCATTATATCCATAAAGGTCTGCTGAAATATTGTAACCGTTTTGACGAGTGTTGGTCTCGATGCTCTGATATGGATTAAATCCGCGAAAGCCGATTCCGTTTGCAGTAAAGCCTCCCATTTCATTTTCTGTAATGTTGACTCCGGGTATTCTGCCAATAATCTGTCTCGTATTGTTTATTGCCTTATTGGCGTCAAGACTATCTATCTCAAGAACTTCGTTCTTCATGCCGGAGTAAATCGTCTGACCCGAATAATCATTCAGCCATCCTATACCGTTCATATGATTGCCTGTAACAATAACTTCCTTTAATACAAAAGTTGAATCTGACGCTTGTGCCAGCAACAAATTGTTGAAGACAGAAACTATTAAACATAGACACGAAACAAAAAACAACTTCAAGGTTACCTCACATCTAATTATTATTTTTATTACTTGTTATACTTATTAAGACTGAATCTTAATAGTAAAACTACCGTGTTTGTTTCTTCAACACAATACTCTGTTTTAGGTAATCTTTTTAATGATCTTAGGTAGCCTCTATACCTAATTTTGGTAAGGCAGAATTAGGCTCTTATCTATAGCATATAGAATTAATTCTACGGGCGATTTCAGTTTGAGTTTTTTCATTATGTTTTTGCGGTGAGTATATACGGTATGAATGCTAATGAATAATTTTTCGGCAATCTCCTGGTTTGAATATCTTTCGGCAATTAGTTTTATTACTTCAATCTCTCTATCGGTTAAATCGTTCTCAATGCTTATCTCATCATGTTTTTTTTCAAGGATAACATCGAGAATTTTATTACATATAAATTTCTCTCCCCTTACAATTGATTCTAAAGTAGTCAGTATTTCATTTTTACCGCATTCTTTAGTCAAATACCCGAGTACGCCGCCATTTAAAAGCTTTTGGACATTTTCTTTTTTAAGGAAATCTGAGATAACTAAAATTTTTGTTCCGGCAGACAGCTTGTTGAGTTCGCTTAATTCATCAGTGTCGATAAAATCTTTCGAATCATTATACACAACTAATATGCCCGGTTTGAGGGATTTAAGTTTTGTCCGGAATTCCGCCTTATTTATTATTTCTCCTATTAATGAAAAGCTTTCATTATTCCCTAAGATTGTTTTAACTCCCTCTCGCACTAAATATATAGAGCATGCTATTACAACGCTTGTCATTTTTACTTATCATTTTCTCAATTATTATTAAGATTAAATATAAATAAGGAGGGCTTTAATAGCAAGAATTTTCTAAATGTTTAGGCACAACACGCAAGAATTGAAGAAGAGATTATTAAAACGGCTTTCACACTTGCAGAACCAAAACATGTCTGTTGTTAAAATTGATACAATTCTCAATCCTTTACCATCATCCTCAAAGGTCTTTTATCTTTCACCTTGACTCCGTACTATACTCCGTTGTTTATATTTGTATTACTGATTAGGAGGCTTTATGAATTCTTTCACGGTCGGCGCTTTGGCAGCTAAAGCGGGCATCAATTTAGAAACTGTCCGGTATTATGAAAAGATTGGTTTGATGCCTAAACCTAAAAGGAGAGAATCGCATTATAGAATTTATGATTAAAATGATTTTGTAAGACTTAAATTTATCATCCGTGCTAAAGAGCTCGGATTTACTTTAAGAGAAATTAAAGAGCTTCTTGATTTAAGAATTGAATCGAAAGCGACATGCGGCGATATAAAGAAAATTGCCGGGCATAAAATAGAAGATATTGAACAAAAAATTAAAGATTTACAAAATATCAAGAAAGTTTTGACAAAATTAATTCACCAATGTGTAAACGAAGAGTTATCTTCCGAAGAGTGCCCTATTCTTGAGGCGATTGAACATTAATCTTAAATTTATAATGAGCTGTAACTATGAAAAATAAATTTTTAACAAGCGGTTCCATTATTGCTGCTGTATTTGCTTCGTTATGTTGTATTGGGCCTCTTGTCCTTGTCGGTTTTGGTATTGGCAGCGTTGCATTCTTTTCAAGATTTGATGCCTTCAGACCTTATCTTATCTTAGCGTCTGTACTGCTGCTCGTGCCGGCATCTTATCTTGCCTACAGAAAGCGGGAAGTAAAATGCGAAGATGGCTCATGCAAAATTGAAAGCGCAGGTAAATGGAACAAGATCTCAGTTTGGTTTGCAATTTTAATAGTTGCCGGTTTTATAGCCGTTCCATATTTAGGCTTTGCTAAGTCCGGTCAGAATCAATTAACTGATAGTCATAAATTTCAAACAGTAAAGCTAAAGATTAATAATATGGATTGTGAAGCTTCCGCATTAGGTTTGCAAAGTCAATTAAAAAAAGAAAAGGGAGTCAAAGCTGCATCAATCTTATATAAGGGAAGAAAAGGCATAGTCGAATACGATTCTAAAAAGATAACTTCTCAAAATATTGTAAATATTTTGAAAGATGAAGGATATCCTTCAAAAATTATTAAATAGGAATAATTATGAAAAAGGAAAAACTTGTAATTGAAATTCAGCATTTTCACGGCTGCCCGAATTCCCCCAAGATGATTGAGGCCTTAAAGAAGCGATAAAAGAATTTAACGGACAAATTATTTATCAAGAAGTTCTTGTCGAATCAAACGAACAAGCAGCTAAAATAAATTTCCGCGGTTCACCTACTTTGCTTATCAACGGGAATGATTTTGAAAATTTGCCAGCTCCTGAAAAACCCGGCTTTAACATGCCGTTATTATCCCAAAGGATTACCTACAACCGAACAGATTAAGAATGCGTTGGTTGCTTTAAGTATTAAATAAATTATTTCCCTCTCAAAACACAATCTGATTTGCAATTATCACTGCAAATTGTTATTATTCAATTAATCAATTGAATAATTTATTGAGATGATTTTATGACTGGCAGAGAATTTAAGGATTTTACTTTCCAGCAATTGGCTAACATAGCCACTGCTTTTGCAAGTCCAAAACGACTTGAAATATTAGACCTCCTTTCACAAGGTGAAAAAGACGTTGACTCTTTAACTAAAGAGACAAATATGAATTTTGCAAACACATCGCGACATCTGCAAATCCTAAAGAATGCAAAGATTGTTCAGAGCAGGAAAGAAGGAATTCGCGTTATCTATTTCCTTGCATCAGATGAAGTAATAAAATACTGGAAAAGCTTACAGACCCTTGCTGAACAAAGCGCTGCTGAATTACGGGAAGTTATAAAGTCATTTCTTGAAGAAAGAAGCGTATTAGAACCCATTTCTATGAAAGAATTACAGTCAAAAATTAAGAAAGATGAAATTACAATAATTGATGTAAGACCAAAAGAAGAATACATCAATGGTCATTTGCCCGGCGCAGTCTCTGTCCCAATGTCCGAGCTAAAAAGTAAAATAAAAAACTTGCCAGCCGGTAAAGAGATTATAGCTTACTGCCGTGGTAAATATTGTGTAATGGCTCCCGAAGCAGCAAAGATTTTAACCGGGAAAGGATTTAAGACAACAATCATGCAAGATGATGTTAACTCTTGGCGCTTTGCCGGATTAAAAATTGAAACTAATTAGAGTTAAACATGCAAAACAAAAAGATAGTTATTCTTGGCGGAGGAATAGGAGGTATAGTAATTGCAAATCGTCTTGCAAAATTACTTCCGCAGGAAATAGAACTTGTCTTGATTGAAAAAAATAAACTGCATTCCTTTCCGGCATCTTATTTATGGTTAATGGTAAATAAAAGAAAGCCTCAGCAGATTACTTCGCAAGTGAGCGAACTCGTTAATAAACGGGTAAATATTTTATATGAAAAAGTAACTGAAATTAATGCAGCAAATAAAATTGTTGTTACTGAAAGCAATAAAATTGATTTCGATTACCTGGTTATTGCTCTTGGCGCCGAACTGGATAAAACGCATTTCGATAAACAACAATTCGGCATCCATAATTTTTTTACAATGGAAGGCGCTGAAAAATTAAAAGATGCACTGAAAAATTTTGAAGGCGGAAATGTTTCAATTGTTGTTTCTTCACTTCCGTACAAATGTCCGGGAGCTCCTTATGAAGGCGCGATGCTGATAGCTGATTTTCTAAACAAGCGTAAATTAAAAAAAACGGTAACAATAAATCTTTACACGCCTGAACCGCAGCCGCTGCCCGTTGCCGGTCCCGAACTTGGAAATTCTGTTAAAGAGATTTTAGATATGAAAGGAGTTGGCTTCCATCCCCAAAATCAATTGGTCTCTATTAACTATAATGAAAGAAGGATTGAATTCAGTTCAGGCAACCCGGTTGATTATGATTTATTGGTTTTAATTCCATCGCATAAAGCGCCGGAAGTAATTACTAAATCGGATCTTGTTGATGAATCAAGCTTGCCTGCTGGTCAGGTAGGCTTGCCTGCCGGACAAGCAGGCTGGATACCTGTTGATAAAGATACGCTTCAAACAAAGTTTCCTGACATATATGCAATTGGAGATGTTACTTCAATTGCAATTCCCGGCAGATGGCATCCCGACAAGCCAATGAAACTTCCGAAAGCCGGTGTGTTTGCACATTCACAAGCATTAACTGTCGCTGAAATCATTTCTTCAAAAATTATTGGTAGAGAAACAAAGGAATATTTCTGCGGCGATGGCTTTTGTATGCTCGAAGTGGGCGAAGATTTAGCCGGCTTTGCTTATGGTGATTTTTACGCTTCACCTCATCCTGATGTTAAGTTAAAACGCCTTGGTAAAATTTGGCATTGGGGCAAAGTTCTTTTTGAAAAGTGGTGGCTTTCTCCTTATGGTTTGAGAAAATCATTTTACAAAACTATGATAGAATTAGGCGCTAAAATTTTAAGAATACCTTTAAGTTTATGAAGACTGCTGCTTTCAATAAATTTGCTTCGGAGTATGATAGTTGGTTTGACACGTATACTTTTGCATATCAATCAGTATTATCCGCCTTGGCTCGCCAAGGGCGAGACAGGTCAGCAATTAAACAATAATAATTAAGGAGATATAAATATGAGCAAAATAAATAACGTAAATATAGAAGGCGTTCAATCATTCGAAACCCAACTTAAGAGCAATCCTTCTGAGGCAAGAAGGACCCAGGGAATCGAGGGAGAATGGATCCTTGAAGAAGGCAGCGCCCAATTCGTTTCTAAAATAAAATTTGAAAATGGAGAAACAGAATTCATTGTTGACAACCCAACATTTATGGGTGGAAGCGGTTCACATCCGGGACCAATGCACTACTGCTTTTACGGATTAGCATCATGCTATACCGGAACATTTGCAACTATGGCTGCTATGCTCGGTATAAAATTAAAAAAGCTAACCACGAAGGTTGAAGCCGATCTGAATTTTTCAAAAGTATTCGGCATTGGTGAAGAGCCAATTATGGAAGAAGTTCGTGTTAAGTTGACTGTTGTAAGCGATGATCCTATCGAAAAAATAAAGCAGGTTGAAGAACTTGCTTTGCAGCGATGCCCGGTGGTATTTACACTTAAGAATCCGGTTAAGTTGGTTCCGTCTTTAGAAGTAAATAATGAGTAGCATAGAATGAAAGTTAGAGACAGCGGAATGCCGGAAGAATCTTACTGGGAAATTTTTTTTAATCCACCGTACATTCTTTCACAGCTTCAATTTGATGAGACAATTAAAGATGCCGTTGAGTTCGGATCAGGCTATGGCACATTTACAATCCCTGCTGCTAAAATCATCAATGGAAATTTGCATGCTTTTGATATTGAACCGGAGATGATTTCTATTCTTAAAGAAAAAGTTCTTAAAGGAAAAATATCCAACATAAAAATACATCAAATTGATTTTGTAAAAGAAGGAACAAAGTTTAATGATGAGTCGGTTGATTACACAATGCTCTTCAACATTCTTCATGCAGAAGATCCCATTTCATTATTGAAAGAAACTCATCGCATTCTAAAACATGACGGCAAAGTTGGGGTAATTCATTGGATTTATTCTTCATCAACTCCAAGAGGTCCTTCTTTAGACATTAGACCAAAGCCAGACCAGTGTATTGCCTGGCTCAAAGAAGCCGGCTTCGCTTTGGGAAGCGGTGTTATATCTTTACCGCCGTATCATTACGGCATTATTGGAATTAAAAAATAAATACTTAAACAAAAATAATAAATCAAAAACAGAGAACATTTATGAAATATCTTATCATCATTAATGACGCGCCTTACGGAACAGAAAAAGCATATAACGCATTAAGGCTTGCTATGCAACTCAAAAGGGATAATGGAAACAACGAAATAAGAATTTTCCTTATGGCTGATGCTGCATTCTCTGCTTTACCAAATCAAAATACACCTACCGGATATTACAACATAGAACGAATGTTGAAGTCAATATTAAACAAAGGCGGACACATAAGAATTTGCGGTACTTGCGCAGATGCACGCGGTATAAAAAATCTTGCTCTTATTGAAGGCGCTGAAATCAGTACTATGGCAGAGTTAGCTGTGTGGACGATGGATGCGGATAAGATTATAACATTTTGAAGAATTTCAATGTGGGTTGAAAATAAATTTATAAAACAAATGAAAACAGCATTATAGGAAATCCATTTACTTAATGTTAAAAGATGAGCTTACCCATTTTTTTTATCAGATTAAAAATCTTTGATTCTAAAATCATTCCCGTCATATTGCATCAATTTAATTTTAATACTCTAAGGTATTTATTATGGTTTTTCTTATTGTTCACATATCAATACTTTTCAAAAGTTCATTCGCAATATTGGAGCTCTCAAGCCGCATTATGCTTTCTTCAGCGCTTCCGAAGCTTAAAAGATTAATACTACCATACCAAACAATCTTTTGATCAATCACTGCAAATTTCTGGTGAATATTTGATTTGAATAATAAGTTGATACCTTCCTTTTTTAATATATCAAGAGCATGCTTCAAAAGTAATCTATCCTTTTCTCTGTAATCTTCTAGTGGTCTCGTTAAAATAATTACCTTAACATTATTACTTACCGTTATTCTTAAATGTTGAAGTAATTGTTCAGACCGTCTTTTTGAAACAAAAGGGCTGACAATGAAAATTTCTTTCTGTGCGCTCACAATATCGATGCTATAAACCGGCAAGAAGCTATCCTTGTTGAAAATAAAATTAATCAATTCCGCTGTCCCGCCTTGCAGAATTTCTCCTTTCGCTTTATAACCAAACGAAGCGTAACTGTTGAGCCGTTTGTTGTACATCTTCTCAAGCATTCTAACATAAATATCGACATAATCATAAACTTGAACTTCATTTTTACTTTCATATAACCTATTAAGCCTGCCGGCATATTGCTGCAAAGTGCCTCTCCACGAAATAGGCATCGTCAGAAATAAAGTATCAAGCCGCGGCTCGTCAAAACCTTCACCAATATATTTACCGGTTGCAACCAACGTTAACGGCTTTCCCGGCGGTGTCTCAGAAATTCTTTTTAATGTTTCTCTTGTTTCTTTAACCCCGGTTTTCCCGGTGAGAGTTATTACATCCGGAATTTTCTCATTCAACATTTTTGAAAGAAGTTCAACATGAGCGGTTCTTTCTGTTAAGACAAGAGAGCTTCTGCCTCTTTCATAATTTTTTATTACATCACCGGCAATAAGCTGGTTGCGCATTTCATTCACCGTTAATTCAGAATACAGTTCTTGTATTGTTGGTGTTTTCTCATCTTTATCTACCGGCACTCTGTAGCTTGTAAATCTTGGAATAACAAAGTGTTCAAAGGGTCTTTGTCCGGCTTGCGCTTTTGCCTCAACTTTGAATCTTACAGGTCCGCAATGCATAAAAATAATTGGATGATGCCCGTCCAATCTTACCGGTGTTGCGGTTAATCCATAAACATATTTTGCGTGGGCATTTTTTAGAATCAGTTCAAAGCTAAAAGCCGGAACATGATGGCACTCATCGACAATCACCATTCCGTAATTTTTAATAAAATCTTTTATTTCATTTCCTCTGTATAATGACTGTATTATAGCAACATCAATAATACCGGTTAAATTTTCTTTCCCGCCGCCGAGTTGTCCGATTAAAGACTGCCGCTTCTGCCTTCCCCGCTTTTTCTCAAGCGCCGGTAATTCTTCCTTAATATTTAGAAACTCAGATAGCCTTGTAATCCATTGCGTCAGCAACTGCTGCCTGTGGACCAGCACAAGTGTATTGGTTTTCCTTTCTGCAATTAGATTAGCTGCTACTACCGTTTTCCCGAATGCTGTGGCAGCGGCTAATACTCCGTTATCATATTTTATTAGCTCATTTATTGCTGTAAGCTGATCGTTCCTTAACTTCCCGTTAAACTCAACATTAATATTTCTACCATGATTAGTTTTATCCGTGATTTCTATATCCATATCAAATTCAGTAAATAAATTCTTTACATCTGCTTCGCAGCCTCTCGGCAGACAAAGATATTCTTCTGTCTCATCAGAGCAAGAAATAATTCTCGGCTTGTTATAAGTAGTCATTCGCAACGCTTGAGCTTTGTAAAACTCCGGGTTCTTAAATGCAGCTAACCGTTTCAAAACATTAAGCGCCTTTTGAGAAACGCCATTCTTCAATACATAAATCATATTTGCTTTTACAAGATTTATTTTATCCGGGAAGTCGTTTTTTGTCAAATGAACTGTCTGAGATTTCTCCCAAGGCTTAGGTGTTTCTTCATCGTCTTTTCTCAACGCTCCTAATTCGTTTCCATAACAGTCTGAGGAAAGTTTTGTTGTTAATGTTTCAATTGAATCTTTCGGTAATTTTTTTATTGAGCTTAAGAATTCCCACTGGTCTGTATACGGTATGAAATTCTCATCGATAAAAACGCTGTTGCCTTTTTTTCTTGCCGTCATTTGAAGCGGAAGCGCAATCAAATTTCCAAAGCCGCCTTTGGGCATTGTATCTTGATTAGGGAAAAATCTGTCGTAAGATTTGAATTTGATTTCATGTCTTTTGTTCATTGAATAGGTAAGTAAAGAGGTCCCAAATTTCCTTGCTAAAGCGGCAGATATTGGCTCATCAAAGAAGAACCAAGCATGAGCACCGTTCCCGGAGCGGGAGCGTTCAACCGCAAAAGGAATATCAAACTCCTTGCATACATTTCTCAATAAGGAAATATCTTTTTCCCAACCATCATCATCAAAATCAATAGCTAAGAAGTAACAAGTTTCATCAAGCTGCATCGGATAAATGCCTGCAATTATGTTTCCCCTTAAATGTTCGTTAACAACTTTTTCATTTAGAATTTGAAATGATTTATTAGCGCATTCCGAGCATTTTATTTTCGGCTTGCTGCATATCCCGGGTTTCCATTCGTTAAGACAAACAGGCGAATAACCTGAAGCACCATTTTTATTTTGCCATCTTTTAGCGAAGACATCTTCTCTTCCCTTAAAGAGCGACATAAATAATCTTATCTTAGAATCGGGACTGCTGTTTTGATTAATTGAAGAAATATTTTCATGATGTGTTTCTGCCTCTGATGAATTTATAAATCGATACGAAGCAGTTGGTGTCTCAGTTGCAATTATTGTTTCATCAAGATGAGAGGGGATTTGCCTATCCAGCAGGAAGCTGTCAAGCTGCTCTTTCAGCTTTTTATTTTCCGCTTCTAGTCTTTCGTTTTCGATAAGCAGAGACTGAATCTTATCAAGCAGAGACATATTCTTATTTTTGTCGTCAGTCATTGTTGTGCTTTTCAATTCAATATGAAAATAGAAAGAAATAGGGTAAGAAGAAATATTAGGGGGTAAGGATTTTGTATTTTAAGTTATTGCGCCTTTCAACTCTTTTCGGTAAGTTAAATATTGAAAGTGCTAAGTTATTGTAAAAGAATATTGCTATTAAGGTGTCACTTAATCACGAAATTGATTGTTAGAGAAAGTGATAGTAATTAGGAAAGTAAGTGGTAAAATGAAAAATTTGTTAAGCCGAATAACCATTGACCCCGAAATATGTCATGGTAAACCTACTATCCGGGGACTAAGATATCCAGTTGAAAACATGCTTGAATTAATGGCATCGGGAATGAGTGTGGATGAACTGCTTAAAGACTACCCGGATCTGGAAAAGGAAGATTTTTTAGCTTGTTTAGAATACGCAGCTAAACTTTCACATGTAAAAAGCATTTATAAAACAGCCTCGTGAAATTTTTAATTGATGCGCAACTACCAAAATCATTATCAGAGTTTTTGAAGCACAAAGGCTTCAATTCAATCCACACTTTAGAACTTCCCGGTAAAAATAGAACTAAAGATATTCAAATTATCCAAGAAGCAATAAAAGAAAACCGAGTTGTCATTAGTAAGGACATAGAAGAGACATTGCTGAGCGAGATTAAAATAAGTTTGTATTAGGAAGACCAATGAAACAAAAACGAAAACCAAAAATCCGGAAGGATCATAAAGGAGAATATATTCTCCGGATATATTTTGTAAGAGGGAAAATGAAAAAGGGAAAGATATATGTAATCGACGGAATTCCAGTGGAAGAATTCTACCTTCAAAACGCCGGCCCGATTACGCTTTTACAAAATGGAGATTATGATGTATTAAATGAACAGGGGTATTGAATTTGCGTTATAATTTTTCAAGGTCATCTAAGTCTTTATAGCGCCCGGAAGCAGCTTTATTTTTTTAATTTAGCAAATCACTACTAACCGACAAAAGGGATAAAAAAAGGAGCTGCATAAAACAGCCCCCGATGTTGTAAATTTGGATTAGCAACAATTCAAAGGATACGACATGAGTATAGATACGGAAATAAATTAATTGAAATTTGGCATTTGACATTTATCCCGAATGAAGACCTTTGCAAAACTGTTTTAAACTCATGCCGGTTGGCCGTGCCTGTCTTCTGATAAATATTCCGGGTATGTGTCTTTATCGTGTTGAGCGAGACGAACAGCATGTCGCATATCTGCATGTTGCTGTATCCATCAAGCAAAAGAGCAGCGACTTACTACAAGATGAATGAAGGAAAGGGAGCGGCACAACCACTGATGACGGCAGCCCCAATTCTTATACAGGCACGCTAAATAACTCCCCCACCTGGGTCAGCGGAGCCTTCATACCTGGCGGCGAAAGCTATGTCGGTGGTCTTGTTGGGTCAAGTCGTGGGATTGTAAACAACTGCTACAGCACAGGAAATGTCAGTGGTGTTGGTGCCGCCGGACTTATGGGAGAAAATGCTGCGTGGACAGTAAGTAACTGCTATAGCACAGGAAGTGTAAGCGGCAGCAGTGTGGGAGGACTTTTAGCATTTACTATGCTACAGCCAGCAACTGCTTTTGGGATACACAAACTTCCGGTCAATCGAGAAGCGCAGCAGGCACAGGCGTGAGTGACTCTGCCATGAAGGCACAAGCTACTTTTACAAACGCCGGCTAGGACTTCACAAATGTTTGGTTCATGGCAGTTACTCACAACAGCGGCTATCCTGCTCTAATAGGTATGACACAATCCAACGCTTACGCCACCGTTTCTTCCCCAACAAACATCACCGGCATATCGGCAACATTGAGCGGGAGTGTGAGCCCGAGTAATGTAAGCACAACTGTGCGGTTCTTGTATGGAACAACTTCAGGTGTCTATACCAACAGTGTAAAAGCATCTCTAGCAACAGTGAGCGGAAGTAATACCAGCTCTGTCTCGGCTACGTTAACGGGTCTTGCCCAGACTACGACGTATTACTATTGCATATCAGGAGCGAGCGCTTCGGCAGGGTATTTTGTCAGCAATGAGAAGAGCTTTACGACTCCGTATGCCAATGCAGGAAACACGCTGAAGCTTAATCCTACAAATTCCACTTATCTTAGGACATCTCTCGTAACGACTGCAACTTCGAACTACACGATTGAAGGTTGGGTAAAATGGAATGGAGCAACCCCCGGCTCAAGTCAGCAGTTGTTTTACAATGGGAACTCAGCGTCATCCGGATATGGAGTAATTCTTCCTTACAATCACTCATACAAAGTCTCGTTCATCGCTGGCGGCAAGGGATATGATTACTCTAATTTCATATTGCCGCCCGGGCAGTGGACTCATGTTGCACTAACATGTGACGCCAGCAATAATTTTAAAGTCTACGTAAACGGTGATAGCGTTGTGGGCGGAACAATCGCTGTTAACACGCCTGCCGGAAATTTCCATGTCGGAGGTTACGGTGGTGAATACTTTAACGGCTCAATGGAAGCGATGGATGGATTACTTCGACAGCTCCCGTTGGTGAGGCATCGTCTGCCGACACGATGAACTTTACAAGCGGAACAGCAAACTTAGGAACGGTATCGCTGACGATGGGCACACCGTTCAGCTTACCGCTACCGAGATCGAAGCTGAGCCGAATTCATCGCCTACCGGGGCTGGAGTTTTGCTGAGCAGTTGTTACTGGCAGATTACTCCCTTTGGCACACCGGGAACATTTTCGGCGAATCTGACATTTACCATTCCATCATGGTTCACCGACGCCGCAGCAGGAACGTACACTCTCTACCATAGGGAAGGCAATTCCGACGGAAGCTGGACGGCAACGGTTTCGGGTGCAGCTAACATTACCTCGACAACAATCACTTTCAACGGCGTTACGTCATTCAGCCAGTTTACGATTGGCTCGTCGGACAATGCGCTGCCTGTGGAGCTTGCATCATTCACGGCAACGGCAGAAAGGAATTCGGTGCAGTTGCAATGGAAGACAGCGACGGAGGTGAATTGCTACGGATTCGAGGTGAAGCGGTCAGCGATCAGCAGTCAGCTTTCAGCCAATGCATCGGCTGACAGCCGAACGCTGATAGCTGGACAAAGATTAGATTTGTGAAGGGAAGCGGGAACAGCAACACACCGAAGAATTATTCCTTTGTTGATAACAATCCTTCAAGCGGCACAGTTGAATATAGACTAAAGCAGATTGACAATGATGGAAACTTTAAATACTCGCAGATAGTCACCGTGCACTCACTTCCAACAAAGTTTGAGTTGTACCAGAACTATCCCAATCCGTTTAATCCGGGTACCACGATACGGTTCGATTTGAAGGAGGCATCGAACGTAACGCTGGAGATTTACAATGTGCTTGGGCAAAGGGTGGAATATTGGAATTATGGGATGATGACTGGAGGAAGATACAACGAAATGTTTGACATGAGCAGGTTTGCGAGTGGAGTATACTTTTACCGGTTGACCACCGCCGGGAAAGACGGCGAGAAGTATGTTTCGATAAAGAAGCTGCTTTTTATGAAATAAGACAAAGAATAAATATTAATCCCGAAATAATGGATGAACTCCAGTTTTCACGGGAACCCGTGTGCCTATCCAGGCATTATTTGATTATATCGAAACAGGTGAAACATTGGACGAGTTTTTAGAGAATTTTCTAACTGTAGAAAGACACCAGGTTGTTGAAGTCCTTGAGATGTCTCGTAAGACAGTCTCAACAGAAAAGTTTTTGAATGAAAATCCTGCTTGATGAAAATATTCCTACAAAAGTAACTATTCAACCTTATCTTGACAAAGTGAAGGAATTAATAATTGGTAAGACTTATGAGCAATTCAACGACGTATATTTATAACCATCTTCAAAATCCCGGCAGCTTAAACTTCATAGTTACTTCGCCGGTTTCTTTATTTACTGTTATTCCTTTTCCTTCCGTAATTAATTCTTTGCCTGTAGCCATTTTAAATATGCCGCTTAAGAATTGCATCCCTTGATTTAAAGTCACTTCAATTTCCTGCGGTTCCGGTGTATGCTGTTTTTCTGAATCATCTTTAGTCGAAATTATTTTCGAAGTAGCTGCGCCCTCATTGCCTGATTCAATTTTTTCATCAAGCAGTACAGTCTCCTCAATCAACTCACCGGCATTCTCAGCTTCATTTACTATTTCTTCTTTTGTTTCTTCAAAGGACTCATCCTGCACAATTTCAGAAGCTTCGACAGGCTGAATCATTTTTTGAACTTGCTCAATAAATGTCGATCTTCCCTTAGCTGCAAAATCAACTTCCTCCGTTAAGTTTGCATTATTTAATACTGCATTGAACAAGGCTTCTTTAACAACAATACCGTTTGCGATATTATGTTCTATGCTGTTTTGTGCAACCATATTTATAGCGGTTAATTTTGGACTTACTTGCCCGATGCGGTTTATACGCCCGATCCTTTGGTTCTTTTTTGCGGGATTCCACGGCAAATCAAAATTGATAACCGTATCGGCGAACTGCAAATTTAATCCCGTGCCGCCTGCTTCGGTCGAAAGAAATACAAGCGTGTCCGGGTTATTTGCAAATTCGTCTATCAAAAAGCTTCTTTTATTTACCGGCACATCTCCCGATAGAGTAACGTATTGAATGCCGTTTGTCTTCAGCATCTTACCGATTAAATGAAGCATCGTTTTCCATTCGGAAAAGATTATTACTTTCCTTTTTCGATTTTTAATATTCAGCTTTTCTAAAAGTATAGTTTCCAATTCATCTAATTTGGGAGAGTAATTTGTTTCCTTGTCAATAAGAAAAGTTGAGTCGCATACCATCCTCATGCTGGTAAGGATTTGCTGGATACGCTGCATGTCGTAAAAGGTTTTGTGTTTCTTGTGCAGAATAGGAGCAAGTGATCTTGCAAGTCCGGCATGAATTTCTGCCTGCGCTGGATGAAGTACAACCGGTACCATCATTTCTTGAACGGCGGGCAGTTCTTTCAAAACATCTGCCTTCTCCCGCCTGATAACATAACCGGCTAATTTATTTTTTAGTTCTTGTAAATTAAAATAGCCGGTTACCATGTTCCTCTTGTCCTTATCGAAATAACAATGGTTCATTGAAAATTCCCACTGCGGCGCTAACACTTCGGGATCAACAAAATTCATTATCGAATACAAGTCCAGCAAATTGTTTTCAAGCGGAGTTCCGGTAATTACTAAAGAATGTTTTTTGGGAATTGATTTTACAGCATGTGAAGTTTTCGTATCGTAGTTCTTTATTTTCTGCGCCTCATCAAGAATAATCATGTCTGGCGGATACTGATGAATGACGGTAATGTCCCTCATAACTGCTTCATAATTTGCAATGATAAAAAACTCAGCGGCGCTTTTATAAATCTTCTGACGGTAGCTGCGGACGCCTTCAACTATAACTGCTTTTTCACCTGTAAACTTTTCTATTTCTTTTTTCCATTGATACTTTAATGATGCCGGACAAATTATCAACGCCTTGTTTAAGCCATAAATATCTTTTTTCAATAAAGCGACAGCAATTGCTTGAAGCGTTTTTCCAAGACCCATTTCATCTGCAATAATATTTCCTTTCTTAAATAAAGAAAACAAAATACTCTCCTTCTGGTAATCGAACAGCTTAGCTTTTATTTTTGAAAAGTCCGGTGTTATCTTTTCGCTAAGTTGTTTGAGCGATTGCGTATCAAAATATTTATCTATTTTTTCATTTACTTCCGGGCGGATTAAAATTGATTTAATCTCTCTCGCTTCATTTATAAACTTCAAGAATTCAGAATATCTTTCAGGCATGACGTACTGGCTGCCGTTTGGGAATCCTCCGAAGGAGTCCTTTGTGACATCCCGACTTTGTCGGGGAAAATATTTGTGAATTAAAGTGTCTACTTCCGGCTGAGGATTTCGTTCGTAAAAATATGTAATGTTATAATCGTAATGAGGATCGCAATAGATTTCGACGAAAGGATAAACTTGATTAGTTAATGCTTTTGAGTTTTTATATTTCTTGTTCAAATAGTCCGACGCAAAAATCAAATGCTTGCAGGTTCCAAGCTTGTTGGTCCTAAAATCGGGGCACGAGCAGTAGCCGCTGCCTTCTGCGAAATCTCTGATTGTAATTTCATAAGTTCTTCCTTCCTCTGTTTTGATTTTATGAAAGCCGTGAATATTTTCCGCAAGATGAATTTCAAATTTTTCCTTGGCGGCTTTTTCCTGTCTTTCTTTCAATACCCGTTTTATCATTTCTTTTTTTGTGTACTTACTGCTTACAGATGACACTTTATTTTTTCCGTCGTCAAATTTAATTCTAAGCATAATAAGCGCAGCAGCAGAGTGCGGGCAGCAATCAAAATGTGAATCGCAATTACATTGAATTGACAGCTCGCCTCGCTTGAAATTAGATCTTTCGTTCGGCGAAGAAGTCTTCTTTTCAGACGGCGAAATTGTTACATGAAAATCATCAAACCGGTCTTCAACAATAAAATTAAATTTATTGCCTGACTCGCTTGTTAGAGTACACATTTCATTATCGATCAAACTTTGTCCTCTGCGAAAAACCGGTTCGGATTTAACATAATTTTCTTTGATTTCAAGTATATCTGGTACGGGAAAATCGAATTTCATATTTGCGCCTTTGTTGAAAATAACTGATGTCTGCTTTCTGAAAGGCAAAATTAAGTCTTCAGTAATAAGTAATCAATAACGGTTGATAGAAATAATAATTACTGTTCCTCTCAAGAAATAAGGAATCATTATGAAAACTCTAATTACAGATGATCATTCTGTTGCTATGGTTCCCTCGTCACCATATTTACTTACTGTATTCACGAAATATCCATCACTCCAAGATTCTCCTCCCCACAATTGCTTCTTTACTTCTGGATGCTTTCTGAATATCTCTCTGGCTGTTATACTTTTCAATATTGTTACATATTTGTGTCGGACTATATTTGGGAACTGAGTACAATAGAAAATGAACATGTGCTGTATCTGTACCTATTTCTAAAAAATATATCGGATAACGTTTTGTGATTTCTAAACAAATTGCTTCTAATGTCTCATCTACTTCTTGACTAAATACTATCCTTCTATATTTTGCCGGTAGTACTATATGATATATCAAGACTGACACATTATGTGATTTATGTATGTATTCACTTTTTGACATACACAAATATACATCTTCGCCGCAAGCGGCGGGGAATTTACCCTAAGAGATTAAAGCCGTTAAACATCGAGCAGGTGGTAAAGGCTCAAGATGAAATTAGAAAAACACTCGCTTCGTTTGTTGGAGTTAGTTCAGGAGTAAATACTTTCTTAACCGAGCGAATGGAAGAAACACTTTCCGGTAATTGTGTCTGCCAGGTTTCAAAAGATATGGACGACAGACCCTTATCAGTTCCTAAAAATTTAAAGCTGGTGGATTATTACTTCTTTCATACTACTATAACTTTTCCCGCCGATCTTTTTTCAAAGCATTTATCTCCATCAAATTTAAGATCATCAACCGAAGATTACATTTTCTTAAAAGCGGCAAATTCAACGGTGTTGCTTGTTTAAAAATATTTTCTATAAATAATTAATTCCGATAGCCATAGGGATTATGAAATCCTAATCCCGTTAGGAATGATATATAAAATTCTTTTTATAAATGAGTCCACTTCTAAAAAGCCGAAATACTCTAAATGTCATTCCCTCTGCAGAGGCAGAAAAGCGGGAATCTATTCCATATTAAAAGGTTTTTGGATCCCCATTCCCCACTTTCGTGAGGACAAGTTTCATGGAAATTATTTTTTTAGAGTGGACTCATTTATAGTATTTAGATTAATTAGCAAACAGTCATTTTGGCAAAGCAAATAATTTTAGCAGCTTGTCTTAGTTTACTTAATTTTTTATAAATTTGTTTTATATTAAATAAAGCATAAAAGTAAAGTTATGAATAAAAAGACTTGCATTAATTTTCTCGTTATTTTTTTCCTATCAGGATTAGCTTCGGCTTTCGCTCAAGAGAAAGGTGGTTATGACCCCAGGAAAGTTTTCGATCCTTTATTCGACAGTTCTCCCGGGACTGTTTATAGAAGCGGAAGCGGTATACCGGGTCCAATGTATTGGCAAAATAGAGCGGATTACAAAATTCATGCACAACTTGATGAAAAGAATAATTCGCTATCCGGTAATGAAGAAATTATTTATACAAATAACAGCCCGGACAATTTGGATTTTCTTTGGTTGCAGCTCGATCAAAATCAATTAATAAAAAATTCACGCGGAGAATTGACTTCATCACCTCCCTCAAATATTCCCGACAGATTTTTCGGCGGCTACAATATTACGTCTGTAGAAGTTCAATTACACGGGAAAAAATTCAAAGCCATTTATTTAATTACAGACACAAGGATGCAAATAAGATTACCGGATGCTGTTAAACCGCACGGTGATAAAATCTTAATTTACATAGATTATTCATTCCCAATTCCCCCGCCTAATTATGGACGCTGCGGTTATTTAGAAACCAAAAATGGAAAAATATTTGAGCTTGCTCAGTGGTATCCCCGGATGGCTGTCTATGATGACATAAAAGGATGGAATAATCTTCCCTTTTTGGGATCTGGCGAGTTCTATCTTGATTACGGAAATTATGATGTTTACCTAAATGTTCCCTGGAATGAAATAGTTGTTGCCCCCGGTGAACTTCAAAATCCGGATGATGTCTTGACTAAAGAAGAAATCATGCGGTTAAAAGAAGCCAGGAATAGTAATAAAACTGTATTTGTTAGAACAGCAAATGAGATTACCAATCCTCGTACGCGCCCTGTCGATAAAGGCAGGTTAACATGGCACTTTAAGATGAATAATACTCGTGACTT
Organism: Bacteroidota bacterium; assembly: GCA_021831685.1. Taxonomy (GTDB): domain Bacteria; phylum Bacteroidota; class Ignavibacteria; order Ignavibacteriales; family Ignavibacteriaceae; genus FEN-1297. The sequence goes on from JAKBMG010000175.1 coordinate 44,337, forward strand.
TTCATGGGCTTCATCCAGAGCTTTTATATGGGATGCAGCAAGGATAAATCTTCCGAGCGGTAAAAAAATATTAGCTATGTCTGTGTATCCAATAGAAAGCAGTGGAATAGATGCATGGAGCCGTTCAACTGAATTTGCTAAAAACAGTATTGAAATTTTTTCAAAGGATTGGTTTGAATATCCATATCCTACCGCAATAAACGTTGCCGGACCTGTCGGGGGGATGGAATATCCCGGAATTGTTTTTTGTCATTGGAAGGCTACCGGGAAAACTCTTTGGATCGTTACCAATCATGAACTTGGACACAATTGGTTTCCGATGATTGTCGGCTCAAATGAAAGAGAAAATGCTTGGATGGATGAAGGCTTTAATACGTTCATAGATATTTATGCTTCGAACGAATTTAACAATGGAGAATTTGCGCCAAAGCGCGACGGAGAATATGCCCCTAAAGGCGGAAACCCTGCCCGAGAGATTGTTCCTTATCTTTTAAGTAAAGATTCCCAACCAATCTTAACTTTTGCAGACGCAATTCCGGGAAGATTTGTTCATACGCTTGAATATTATAAAACCGCACTTGGTCTTGTAATGCTAAGAGAATTTGTTTTAGGGAAGGAAAGATTTGACTATGCTTTTAGAAATTATATTAAAAACTGGGCATACAAACATCCTTCGCCATTAGACTTTTTTAGAGCAATGAATAACGGTGCTGGTGAAAATTTAAATTGGTTTTGGAAAGAATGGTTCGTAAAGAAATGGACTCTTGACCAAACCGTAGACAGCGTTAAATATGTTGATAATGACCCTTCAAAAGGCAGTTTAATTACAATTGAGAATAAGAACGAAATGGTAATGCCTGTAGAAGTTGAAGTAAAAGAATCAAACGGAAACTCTGGCATGATGAAATTGCCCGTTGAGATTTGGGAACGTACAGGATTATCAACTTTCAAATATAATTCAACAAGTAAAATTGATTCCGTAATAATTGATCCGGATCAAAAGTTACCGGATGTAAACCCAGGAAATAATTTTTGGCCTTCAAAATCTAACGATGGTGGGAAATAAGAAAACTATTGGATTAGTATTCAATCAAAAAAATTAAGTTGAGTTGAGTTTACAATTTGGTCAAAGGATTGTCCTAGTAAAGTTAGTATTGAATCAGCAATTGGCTTTAATTGCTTTTCAATATAATGTTGATAATCTATGTCACTGACATCGAGTTCTATAGGAACCGGTCCGCGCTTTGTAATTATATATTCAATATATCCGCTGCTAGTACCAATTAGCTTTGCTGCCTTTACTTGCGGCGGAATATTTTTCACATATTGTTCAACATCCTTTCTTAACCTTTTCCGGTAAACAAGTTTGTCATTGTAGAGACCTTCTAAAAGTTGATTAACAAATTTTCTTACCCATTCTATAATTTCCTCGTTGTTAAATATTTTTTTATAAAGTTCTACCTGAAAATCTTTTGCAAGACGGGTCCAATCCGAGCGGACAAACTCCATTCCAACAAATTCTAACTTTTCATTTCCATTTTCGGAAAGGAGACCAGCATATCTCTTTTTAGCGCCGCTGTCACCCCCCCGGGCTTGGGTCAAAATAAATTTGCGATAATATTTTTCATACTCAACTTCAAGATAAGATTTGACCTTGAAATCTTTCTGTAAAGTTGCAAACCAATACTTATTAAGATCGAGTGCCAAGCTTTTACCCAATGATTCAATATTTATTCCTTCGCTATGATTCAGTTTAACGAACAAAGAATCCGTGTCACCATAAAGGACTTCATAGCCAATACTTTCAATAAAACTTTTGCTACCAAGCAAAAGCCATTGACCCGTGCCTGTAATAGCTGAAGGTAAATCCGGATGATAAAATCTACACCCGTAAGAACCCATTACCCCATAAAAACTATTCATTAATATTTTTATTGCCTGAGATAGATGAACATCTTTATTTTTTTTTGCTTCAGCGCGCTTTGTCATAAGCGTTTCTATAAAGCCGGGAAGGAAATTTTTTGTAGAAGAAAATTTTAACCCTGTTGGAGTAATGATAGTGTCAGTATCTGATAATAATCGTGATAGCGGATCAATTCTAAAAGTTTGAATAATTGATGGGTACAAACTCTTAAAATCAAGGACAATAACATTATCATATAGACCGGGTTTTGGTTCGATAACATAACCGCCTGCGGCGTGTTGTGCTTCTTCAATGTCTTCAACATTAGGAGCTACAAAACCGGCACGATGCATATTTGGAAGAAAAAAATGATCAAATGCTGCCGTCATCATTCCAAGATGGTCAATTAAAAGACCGGATAACTTAGCACGCTTTACAGAAAGGTCTATCAATCCTGTCTTTTGGAAAATATCAGTAACAAGCACAGTGTCTTGCAAATTATATTCGGCAAGCTTTTTCTTATCCTCTTTAAAAAGTCGCTCAATTTCTTTAATCTTATTTTGCTCCGGTTTTATAGTTTTGCCTATACCAAGCAATTCCTTAGCTACAGTATCGAGTTTGAAATCCTCAAAAGAATAGAAAGCGGAGCGTAACGCCGGAGGCCCATCTATAACAATTCGTCCTGGCAGATATGCAAAATATCCTCCAGAATTTCTTTTCCTTAAAGTTACTTTTGTCTTACCTCTTCCAAGATTAAAAGGAATTTCGTTTTCCTGAAATTTCTTTTCAAGGAACATTAAATCGAAACCAATTACATGCCAACCAATGATAATATCCGGATCGCATTCTTTGAACCATTCAAGAAAATTTTGGATAAGATCTTTTTCAGTAGGAAAAAGCTTAAGATAAGCTGGCCTTTTTTTTGTAGTATCACCTATCATGAATACAATTTTCTCATCATCCTTACGCGAGGTAACGTGGCAAGCAATTGAATAGAGCGAATTATTTTGCGATCCGGTTTCTATATCTAAAGAAACAATTTTGAACTGAGGATTAGTTTCGGCTGGTTTAACTTTGGGATTAAGAAAAGAAATAATTTTCCCTCTAGTAATTGTTTCACCGCTCAGATTCACCTGAGCGTTTATAAAGCGTTCCATCAAAAATCTTCTAGCGGGATCAACATCCGTTTCAAAAGTTAAAATGTTTCTTGATTTGCAAAATTCAGCTGCATTTTTCAATTCTCTCATTGTATTAAAATAAAGGACATCCGCATCAACGCCGGAAAAGGATTTTAACTTGAGGTTTTTTCTGAAATATCGAACTGTGAGCTCTTCCAGAGATGCTTTGCGGTCGATAAAGAAAACCGGTTTAACAGTACTAATAATGAATTCCACCGGAATAGAATCATCAGAAATTCCATAGAATTGCAATATGTTTTTCCCCCGTACATCCTGCCATTCACTAGTCAAAATAAAAACATTTATGCTTCCCATATCATTATTTATCTTTGACCATTTTTGTGCCATTAAAGTTTATCAGTTGCTCATTGGTTTTTAGTATTGAGCCGTTTATTAAATTATAAATTGCAAATAATTCTAATGAAAAAGGAAAGTACCCAAGGTATCCCAAGATAGGCATCTCAAAAATATGGATGATATTCACACCCGGTAAAAAATAAATCCACTTAGGGTAGGAAAAATAATTCCACATTTCCCAAAAGAAGGCACAAATCAGTACGCCTATGATTAATGATAGCAACGGTTTCCAATTACCTGCAGATAAGTAATTAAACAAATTTTTGTTCCCGAGAAGTATGTTTACCGGTTCGATAATTAAATACAAGGAGACCCATATTAAGAAATAGAAATAATGAGGCAGCAAAATAATTAAAGACAGCATAACCAAACCGAGTATTAAAAGTGAGTATGAATATTTTTTATCCGGCTTTATTTGTTTAGTAATTTTAATTTTGTCAACCCAATCAAAAGTTGCAACTAATTCTGCCGATTCAAAAACAGCAGGCATTACCGTTGAGAAACATAAGGAGGCCAACAAAACAAATTGGAAGTCTGAGAAATATTGTCTTCCTTCATAATACCAATTTTGGGTAAAATAATTGAGGGCTTCAAAGAGCCACCAAACAGGGATAGAAATAATAAATAGTACAATAAATTTATTCTTATTTCTACTCAAAATTGAGCTTCCTTTGGCAGAATACACTAGAGCATCGACCAGAAGAATAAATCCAAGCCAAAGCGGGAAGAAAGCCCATTGCGTTCTTAAGCCCGGTACTGACCAGTTCAAAGTCCAAAACAATATCACTAAAAAGGCACCGGCAAAACCTCTGACAGGTAAAATCCTTTTCATAATTTTTCTCTTAACAAAAAATATAATTTCTTTTGAAAAGATAATTAAAAATCAAAATAATAAAACTTCCATTTCTGTTCTAATAAAATCTTATAAAATAAGGGGAGATAAAAGTTAAAAGCGGCAAAGCGATCTGATTGCTAATCCCCAAGTTTTTCTTTGAATGCTTTTTCAAATTTTTCAACTTTCGGAGCAATTACAAAAGCACAATAACCTTGGGAAGGATTTTTTTCAAAGTAATGGCGGTGATATTCTTCTGCAGGATAAAATTTATTGAAAGGAGTAATTTCCGTTATAATGGGAGAATTGAACGCACCTGATTTAACAAGTTCATTTTTATAATGTTCTGCTAAATGTTTCTGTTCTTCATTGTGATAAAAAATTACCGAACGATATTGAGTCCCCACATCGGCGCCCTGCCTGTTTAACGTTGTTGGGTCATGAGTTTTCCAAAAAACTTTTAACAACTCAGCATAGGAAATCACATTCGGGTCGAAAATAATTTGGGATACTTCCGCATGCCCTGTTTTACCAGAGCAAACCTCTTCATAAGATGGATTTGGTACTGAGCCTCCCGAATACCCACTAATCACTGATTTGACGCCTTTTAATCTTTCATAAATTGCTTCTGAGCACCAAAAACAACCGCTACCAAGAGTAGCAGTTTCTAATTGGATATTTTTCTCGTTCATATAGACTTAAAAAATGTTTAATAAACAATAAAATTCACTCTTAAACAAAATTAAATAAATTTATTTTTGCGTCTAATTCTATTACTTTTATTCTTCTTTAACAAAGTACCATAGAGTAGCGGAAATAGCAAGAGAGATTGTGCTTACTATAAATATTAAACTTTTATTTGAAGCATTACCAACAGCTTGTCCAACTCCAAAACTTGCAACTAACTGAGGCAGAACAACAGCAAGATTAAATAAGCCCATATAAAGTCCCATTTTTGCTTGATCAACCTTTTGTGACATTATAGCAAAAGGCAGACTAATAGTTGATGCCCAGCCAATGCCAAGAAATGCCATTAACAGATAAATAATAATAGGACTAAATCCAAAGAACAATAATCCTAAATAACCAATCGCCATGGTTGATATACAAATTGCGTGTGTTTTCGTCCTTCCGATTTTTCTTGTTAAGGGTTCAAGAACAAATGCTGGAAGTATAGCGCCGACAGCATTCAAAATTAGAAAACTTATCGAAACTACACGTCCCATTTCTAATTGAAGAGAAGCTGTAGGTGTGACTCCTACTGGAATATTATAGACTTTAAATTGAACATAAGCGAACATGTAAATGAACATAGTTTGAATTCCGATCCAGGTAAAAGAGTGCGCTGCAAGAATCTTTTTGAACCCAATTGTTCCTGATTCCTTTTCAGACTTTCCTTTTGAATTTTTCAACAAAACTTTTACAGTAAAGAAAATCGTAATTACAAAGCAGAAGATTTCTACGTAATAATTATTAAATTCAACATGCATTAACCGGATAGTTATCGTGTAAACTGCATAAAGCAGAAACCCCCATAACGGTTGAATATTATTTAATATTTCTAAGAAAGAAGTATGGGAATTTTTCACTTCCGTTTTTTGTAAGTCCTGGCTTTTCAACTCGCGCGGTTCTTCAATAAAAAAAGTTGGGATTATCGACAAAGCAAGTACTAACACTACTCCGGCATAAATCAGAATATAATTATCCCAAACAGCACCGATAACATAAGCTAAAACGCCAAACGTGCCGGAAATGGTTTGCATCCAGGCATAACCTTTTGTGCGTTCAACACCTTCGGGAGTAACGTCTGCAATTATAGATCTTGTGGGGTTAAAACTTACATTTATTGCTAGGTCAAGAGTTAAAGCAATGGCAATAGCAACACCTAATATTCCGTCAAAGCCAAGTGTTTTTGTAATTATATCAATGTTTGGTAGTGCAAGAAGCATTACTGCAGCAAGAAAACCTCCGATTAAAATAAAGGGTCTTCTTCTGCCATTCCAGAGCCATACTTTATCACTGACTATCCCAATTATAACTTGCCCTAAAATTCCAGCTATCGGACCAGAAGCCCAAACAAGTCCAACGTCTTCAATTTGCAAATGATATTTTGTTGTTAGTATCCAGCTTAATGCAGAAATTTGAATAGATAATGCAAAACCCATCGCAGTGGCAGGCAAGCTTAACAAAGAATAAAAAGAATTTGTTAATTTTTTTTGAATATTAATCATAGCTCCTCTTTGTCTAATTATTTGAGTAAGAGAAAAAAATAGCAGCGTTTAAAATCATTTTATTAATTGATATATGCCTTCGGAAACGCTTTTGATATTTAATTCATTATATTTCTTCAACTCTAAAGTTTCTCCTGTCAACAAGTTTTTCAAAGTTTTAATATTTTTTAATTGATCATTGTACATGGAGAGATTTATTATTTTATCTTTGGCATTATTATTTACTACCACCATTATTTTATCGTCATTAAAATATTTGAAATAGACGAAAATATCATTGACAGGCGGAAATTGGGTCAGCTTTCCAAATGATAAAGCTTTATGCTCTGAGCGTAATAAAAGTAATTTATGGACAAAATTATAAATATCATTTTCATCTTTAGTCCTGCCTTCAGAAGTAAAAGCATCTCGTTTATCAGCAGGAAAACCGCCGGGGAAATCGGCGCGAGCCAAATCATTACTATTCCCTCCTTCGATACCTATTTCTGTGCCGTACAATAGTGAAGGTATTCCTCTAGAAGTAAGAAGCAGTGTCAACGCCAATTTAACTTTATTTATATTGCCATTAGCCTGCAATAAAGCCCTGAGTAAATCGTGGTTATCGATAAATGTAACGAGATTGTCAGGGTTAGGGTAGATAAAATCCTTGGCAAAGTCTTCATAAACAGCAGAAAGCGAAGATTTACCCCGGAGAAAACTTGAATAAACATCATACGTAGCAAAATCAGTAATCGAGGGCAAATTAGTATCAAATTTTTTGGGATAATAGTTGTGACGCTGAAAGGTTGATAGAAAAACGGCATCGCCGGTCCAGATTTCTCCCACAATATTCAACTTTGGATATTGGTCAAGAATTTCTTTAGCCCAGTTCGCGAGATATCTTTGATCACAATATGCATATGTATCCTCGCGAATTCCATCAACGCCGGAAGATTCAATCCACCAAATTGTATTTTCAATTAAATAGTTCGCAAGATAAGGATTGGCTTGATTTAAGTCCGGTAAATAATTTGTAAACCATCCTTCGGTATTAATTTTTATAGTTGAAGAATCACTATGAATATCTGAGAAAGCCAATTTATCGTTATTAGTCATCAAGTGATTTTTTACTGAGCCATTGATCCAATCCGGGAAAGGTAAATTTTCAATCCAGGGATGGCTTATGCTGATGTGGTTGCTGACATGGTCTAAAATAATTTTCAACCCAAGTTGATGAGCTTCCGCAACAAGTTTAAAATAAAGATTATTTGTTCCGAAACGAGGATCAATTTTATATAAATCAGTAGCTGAGTACCCGGCATATCCATAAAAATGTTTAGGCGAATTGTTTTCTATAAGTGGAGTAATCCAAAGAGTAGTAACTCCTAAATCTTTTAGATATTTAAGATGATTTAGTATACCTTGAATATCCCCACCATGACGGTCAATTGGATTTTTTATATTACATTCGTCACTCATTCCGGCAATATCATTGTTTAAAGTATCGCCGTCAGAAAACCGGTCCGGCATTATTAGATAAATTACGTCTCCCTGATTAAAGCCTTGATATTTTCCTATTGAAGAGTTTCTTTTAAGAAATGGATATTCAACGGTCTGAGTGGAATTGTTTTTCGTGAATTTTAATCTATAATTTCCTGGCGTAAGATTCTTTGGAATTTCAATATCGACAAAACAATAGAAAGAGCTTTTTGCTTGATGTACTTTAAGGACTTTTACTAAACTATTCTCAAATTTAACGGAAACATCACTTAAATTTTCACCATAAACCATCAATTGGATTTTATTTAATTTCATTCCTACCCACCAATTAGGCGGCTCAATTTTATTTATCTTAAGATTTTGTGCGCTAAGTGATCCAAAGCTAATTAGTAAGATAAAAAACAGTAAATATTTTTTCATCAAGGTTTTTTCTCCATTGAAAAGCTCATTTATTTAATTATCTTTTCACCTTTTTTAAGGAACATAATTATGAAACTCACCCAAGAACAAAAACCACTCTATATGAGTAGGTCACGTACCCTAGAAATAAGCTTGACTGATGCACAATAATTTTATCAATCGAGTTAAAGAGCGCTTCAAATCAATTTAGAGCCTATTTAGGATATCCTCAAAATGGTATAGATTATTTATATTTACTGAGAAATAATATTAGTTTTTCATTAAATTTAATTGAAAGAGGTTTTACAAGATACTACCCTAATAGAGTGATTTTTACCTTTTTCATTGCTCAAATAGATTGATTTTAAGAAAATAGAAAAAACTTTTTCATCAATAAAATAAAAAATGTAACTTTGTAGGAGCTTTCCTTGATTTTATTCGACAATAAAAATAATTTTTAGCCCTATTTTTTAGTTCTTATGGAAAAAGATGAAGAGAAAAATATTACTGTAAATCGAAAGGCAAGATTTGAATACAGTATAATTGAAACGTATGAAGCAGGAATTGTTCTTACGGGCACCGAGGTTAAATCACTTCGTCAAGGGAAAGCTAATTTAGTTGATAGCTATGGCAATTTGAAAAATGGTGAGGCTTGGTTGGTTAGCGCTCATATAAGTGTATATGAGCAAGGTAACATAAACAACCACGAACCGACAAGAAGCAGAAAGTTATTATTAAATAGAAAAGAAATTAGAAAGCTTAGCGGTAAAATAAAGGAAAAGGGTTATACTTTAGTTCCGCTTAGGTTATATTTTAAGAACGGAAAAGTAAAAGTTGAAATGGCGCTTGCCAAAGGGAAAAAAGTTTACGATAAACGCGAAACAATTGCGAAAAGAGATTATGAACGAGATAAAGCAAGAAATTTTAAAAATTAAAAGTAATTCATCAATTTACTTTTTTATAAATAATCATTGGAGATAAGTACGAATTGAAATTCCTCCCTCTCAACGAACAAATGGACCTCATAAAAAGGGGCGCACACGAAATCATACCCGAAGATGAGTTAGTAAAAAAAATAGAAAAATCCATAAAAGAAGAAAAACCACTAAAAATTAAACTTGGGTGTGATCCAAGCAGGCCTGATTTACACCTGGGACACTCTGTTGTGCTTAGAAAATTAGGACAGTTCCAACAACTCGGTCATCAAGCCATATTAATTATCGGAGATTTTACGGGAATGATTGGAGATCCCTCCGGAAGAAATGTAACACGCCCTTCCCTTTCTCTTGAAGAAACAAGAAAAAACGGAGAATCGTATTTGGAACAAGCTTCTAAAATTTTGAACAAGGAAAAAACTAAGATTGTTTATAACTCAGAATGGCTTAGTAAAATGAGCTTTGAAGATGTTATAAAACTTTCGTCAAAATATACCGTTGCACGAATGATTGAACGTGATGATTTTACAAAAAGATTTAAGGCGGGAGAACCAATTTCTCTTCACGAATTTTTATATCCGCTTGCTCAAGCGATGGATTCTGTTGCGATTTCAAGCGATGTTGAACTTGGGGGAACTGATCAAAAATTTAATCTTTTGGTCGGTAGAGATATTCAGCGAGAATTTGGAATGGAGCCGCAAGTAATCTTAACGATGCCTCTCATTGTCGGCACAGATGGAATTGAGAAAATGAGTAAATCTTATAATAATTATATCGGTATTTCGGATTCTCCACAAGAAATTTTTGGCAAGACACTTTCAATTCCCGATTCTTTAATTTATAATTATTATGAGCTTGCCACAGATATTTCGAACGAAGAACTTTTTGATCTCAGAAAGCAATTAAACGATCAGCAAGTTAATCCAAGAGACTTAAAAAGAAAGTTGGCAAAAACCATAGTTAAAATGTATCACAACGAAAATGCCGCAGTTGAAGCGGAAGCAGAGTTTGATAAAATTTTTATAAGAAAAGAAGTACCCGATGAAATACCGGAGATAATCTTAGATAAAGGCGAAACGGAAATCGGAATTTTAGAATTATTAGTGAAAGTAAATTTTGCTTCGTCTAAAGGCGAAGCTCGGAGATTAGTGGTTCAAGGCGGCGTTACGATTGATGGCAATAAGGTTGACGATATATCGGCAAACATAACCTTGGACAAAGAGCTAATACTAAAAGTAGGGAAAAGAAAATTCATTAAATTAAAAAAATAACTTAGAAAGGAGATGAGAATTTGTATGTTCCATCAAAAATATTTTTTACAAAAGGGGTAGGCAGGCATAAAGAGTATTTAACCTCTTTTGAACTTGCGCTGAGAAGTGCGGGAATAGAGATCTGCAACCTCGTAACTGTTAGCAGTATATTCCCGACAAATTGCAAGCGCATAACTAAGGAAGACGGGTTAAAAGAGCTAACTCCCGGACAAATTACTTTCGCGGTAATGGCAAGAAACTCTACAAACGAACCAAATCGCTTAATTGCAGCATCCATCGGTGTTGCGATTCCGGGAGACAATAATCAATATGGTTATTTATCTGAGCACCATCCGTTCGGAGAGACAGAAAAAGTTGCGGGCGAATATGCAGAAGATTTAGCTGCCACAATGCTTGCAACCACTCTGGGAGTAGAATTTAATCCCGATACTGATTGGAGCGAAAGAGAAAACATCTATAAAATGTCCGGCAAGATTGTCCGTTCATTTAATATTACTCAATCCGCGGAAGGCGATAAAAACGGCTTATGGACAACTGTAATAGCCGTTGGTATTTTACTTCCTTAAAAAGGAAATTAGAATGGTCGATAATTTTTTTGCTTGGATTGTTTTTACAATCGTAATTTTAATTCTATTGTTTATCGACCTTTATTTTACAGATAAGCGGAAAGAGAGAATTTCTCTTAAAGGTAGTTTGATATGGAGCGGTGTTTGGATAAGCACTGCTCTTTTATTTTGTCTTTTTATTTATTTCTTTATTGAAGCGGGTCATACAAAGGCAATTGAATTTCTTACCGGTTTTTTAATCGAAAAATCTCTTTCTATTGACAACCTCTTTATCTTTCTGATGATTTTTAGGGTCATGAATGTTTCAAGTGCAAACCAGCCTCACGTTCTTAAATGGGGAATAATAAGCGCTATTATTTTTAGAATAATTTTTATTCTCATAGGTGTAGGTTTAATAGGATTATTTCAACCGGTAATTTATATTTTCGGAATAATTCTTCTTTATGCAGCATATAAAATGGCTTTCGCACCTGAATACAAAATTGACCTTGAAAAGAATTCAATTATCAGGTTTATTAAAAGATATTTTAACCTGAATTCAGAGTATCATGGCAGGAAGTTCTTCCTAAAAGAAAAGAAAAAAGTTTTTGTAACATCATTGTTTCTAACTTTTATTTTGATAGAATCTTCCGATATTATTTTTGCAGTTGACTCTATTCCCGCCGTTATAGCAATTACGCGTGATTCATTTATAATTATCACATCAAACATTTTTGCTGTTCTTGGGTTGCGCGCTTTGTATTTTGCTATTGCTGGCATAGTAGACCTTTTTATTTATCTGAAATACGGTGTGGCACTAATCCTTTTTTACGTCGGAATAAAAATGATGATAAGTGAATTTTACAAAATTCCGACCCCGGTTTCTCTCGGAATCATTTTAATTCTTTTAAGTGGCTCCATAATTATTTCACTTTTGCATAAGAAAAAAATTTCTCATTGACCATTCCGGCGGAATGAATTAAAATAGCTACAAACAAACCTGCGAGCATCGGTTCAATCTCACTTAAAATTTTATTAGTCAAAAATTCATTTCTTATAAAATACCAAGCTAGGCTTGCAGCAGAAGCTGAAATCATTTCGGCGAATAATATTTTTTGATTTATCTTTATCTTCAAATAATATGAACTAATTACCGGCAGAATCATTCCCGGAATACAAATTGAGCCGACAATATACCAGATTTGAATCACCGAGGGGATATAATAAGCTAAAACAACCGAAAGGATGCCGGAGATAATCAAACCATAAACCGTAAAATATTTTAATTTATTTTCATCTTTAACTTTTTTTAGTTTGAAGATAAAATCACGACCTATAGTAGTTCCGCTTAAAAAATAAAAGCTATTCAGGGTAGACATAATCGTAGCAAACATTGCAGCATAAAAAAAACCTTTCCAGCCTGGAGGCAAAATCTTTTCAGCTAATAATGGATAAGATAAAGTTGGCTGAGCAAGATTAGGCAAAATAGCTCTCGCATATAACCCTGTTGAGGTTGTTAAAAAATCAAAAAGTGCAAAAAAGAAAACCGAAATTATTATACCGTACATTGCCGTATTGCCTGTTTTAGCAGCGTATGCTCGCTGATGAAAACCCGGATCAGCAAAAGTCCAAAGCGCAATTAGATACCACACAATTATAAAAGCAGGAGAAGCTCCACCCGTAAATTTAAGATGGTTTGGCGGTAAAGTGTCTTTTAGATAAGTCATCCCTCCATAAGAATGGTATGCAAATAAAAGTGCAATTATAAATCCTCCGAACATAACGAAGAACTGAATAACATCAGAGTAAATATTCGCCTTAAATCCCCCGTTAATCAAATAAGAAATTGAAAGCACCAAACCTAAGATTAGGCTTACAATAGCTCCAGTTCCAAAAATTAAAGAAATAATATTTGCAGTCATTAATAGATAAGGCGCCGGAGATACAAGGATAAAAACAAAAAATGCGGAAAGTAGTCCGACATTTTTTCCGTATATCAACGTTAACTTATCCGGGATTGTATAGAGAGAAGCAGACCTAACTTTTTTTGATAAAAAGACTGCAAACAGCAAAGCAAAAATGTAATAAGGTATTCCTTGAGTGAACCAGCTTAACAAACCATATCGATAAGTGAATTCCCCTACCCCAAGAATGCCGCCGTACCAGCTTGAGACAGTAGTAAGAACAAAAAGGAACAATCCGACTTTTCTTCCCGATAAAAGATAATCAGTTGCGTCCTTCGTGGTTCTTCTTCCAAAGTAAAATCCGAAGCTAAGTACTGCTATAAAGAAAACAATAATTACAAGATAATCGACCGTTTTAAAGGAGACCATTTTTCTTCATTAAATTATAATCACGAATTATAAAAATTATCCCCCCTTTAACAGTTAATTTTATTTCTTTTGATAAAGCTACGTTACTTGTGCTCTCCTTTTTGCCGAAAGGCAGAGAAATATTTTGAAGAGGATATTTCAAACCTTCCGATTTAATTTTTGTCTTTGAATCAAATCCATAAATAGAAATTGTTTCACGGGGGACAGTTTCTAGTACTACCTTCCCGGTATAGGCTTTTAAGTAGGAATTTTCTGCTATAATATTCAAGTTGATTTTTGTAAAATACTTCAGAACTATACCAAGATTGCAGAATGTATGATCCAGTCTATTCCCGGTAACTCCCGTTAAGGTAACCTCCTTATAATTATTTTTAATTAAGAAGTTTAAACATTTTTCAACATCAGTACTGTTTTGATCTTTGAGACGGATTATCTTTGCTTTATTTTTATAAAACTTCAAAGTTGAGGGAAGCGCCGAATCAAAATCTCCTATAATATAATCCGGCACAATTCCGATTTGTTTAGCACTATTTGCTCCGCCGTCTGCACATATCAAAGTAGAGTAACCATTATTTCTGAGATAATTAATTACACTTTTCCTTGGCGCTTTTCCGTTAGCAAGTATTATACTTTTTTTCATTTCTTGTTACATTCCGATTTCTATTCCGGTCAAAAAATTTCTTTCTGCACCAGGGAAAAATTCAGCACCGATAGCATTGGCAGAATAAAGATCGTTAAAGATATTATTCACTTGAATAAATATTTTCGCCGGTGTTAACGAATTTAATATATTTATAGTATAGCTTCCAAAAAAGTCTGCCGTAAAATAGGCATCGTTTTGATTGTCCTGGTATCCCACAAATCCAGGATGTTCATACAAATATTGAATAAGATTATTACCAAAATTATCGGAATAAAATGCACCGACATACTTGCCATTTAATTGCAAAAATATGCCGTCTTTTTTATAAGTCACTCCAATGTTAGCAAGAAAATCTGGAAATCCGCCGATCTTATTTCCCGAAAGATCAATAGCATTGGATGCATCAATAAAATAAATCCCACTTTGAATGACATTACTGCTATATGTTGCGTTCGCATGTATATCGAAATTTTTGTTAAACTTGTAGATTCCGGAAAATTCAATCCCTCTGTGCAATGTATTTTTCATATTTCCTGTTATTGGCTGTCCGAATAAATCTAGTTTACCATTGTTAACAATTTCATCGTTAAAGATCATGTAATAAACATCGAGTGAAAGCAAAAAATTATTTTTGATGAAAGAAGTCCCTAACTCAAGATCGTTCATAGTTTCAGGGAGTACATAAGGCTGACTAAAATTATAAGTTCCGTCTGGGTTTTGTTGAAATTGGGGAACGGCACCGAAGCTTGAACTTTCCCCGTCGTAGTATGCGGAAAGTATTGGTTCGCTTGAAACCCGTGCAAATGAAAAATATAAATTTTGAGAATGATTGAATTTATAGTTCACTCCAAACTTAGGATTTAAAAAGGTGTTGCTGATGGAAAAATCGTTATGTAAAAATTTCTCGTTGGAAACACTGTATTTATGATAGGCTACCTGGATTTCGCCAAGAACATTTATTTTATCTGTTACATCAAAAGTACCGTGAACGTATCCGTTGATAATATCCTTACCGCCGTTAAAATAATAGAATCGATAATCTTTTGTTAAGCCAACCGGCAATTCTTCTCCGAAAGCTATACTACCCCAATGGGTAGAGCGATGCTTCCTAAATTCTGCACCAAAAATTATTTCCGCATCCGGATATTTTAAGCTCAATCTTGGAATCCACCCAAACTGGGTATTATCTACTTCAGCCTTGATCAATGTGTTTACGGGATTTTGTGTGGGGTAGAACCCGTATTGCGACGTTAAGCGAAGCATAGTTGTGTCCGCCCAAGAACCATCGTAATTAAAAAAACCATTTCCTATAACAAGAAATGCGGCAGAATTAAAGACAGTATTTTTATTTATCCTGTATTCATTTAATAGTTCAAAATGAGGTTGGGAAAAATTTTCAATCTCAGACGGTCTTCTTAAGACAGTGTATGTGTAGGCATTACCACTTTCTCCCCAATCAGAATAATTTGCCTTTCGAAGGTTCACATCTTTAATAGCAAACTTTGGCAGACCGTTGTATGCTAAACCGTCGGCAATAGGACCTCCGTAAAAATTAATTTGAGTTGTTAAATTTTTATCATACCTAACCGCTGAAAGGTAATAAGCAGTTAAGTTTGTCCATGAACCGTTTCTATAACCGCTGCTTAAAATTTGGGAGAGCTTTGCGTAAATGGAATATTTTCTATCGATTAAACCACTTGAAAAAGATGCGCTGTACTTTCTCGTATTATAGCTTCCGGCAGCGGCAGAAAGGCTTATTTGTGGCATATTGGAAAAAGTCGAAGTAATAATATTTATCGTTCCTCCGATTGCAGGATAGCCTACAATACCGGAGCCAGCGCCGCGCTGAACTTGGATCACTTCCGTGCTTGAAAGCAAATCGGGAAAATCTAACCAATAAACATTATGATCTTCCGGATCGTTTTGAGGAATTCCGTTTACAGAAACGGAAATTCTCCGCTGGTCAAATCCTCTTATACTTAAATAATTATAGCCGATACCGTTTCCATTTTCCGAGTAAAATGTAGTCGACGGAAGCGAGCCCAAATATTCCGGAATGTCCTGGATTGTATAATTTTCATTGATCTGCTTACGAGTTATTTTTTCGAAAGCCAATGGTGAAGTCCCCTGCTTTCCCAAACTTCCCTCTACAAGAATTGTCTGCGAAGGAATAATTTCCGGTATTAAATTGATGAAAAATTCTTTTTTAATATTCCCGGTGGTTAGTAAAATTTTTTGAGTCTCATAACCAACATAACTTATAACCAAAAAGTCTTTTGGATATATATCACCCCTTATAAGAAATGCCCCGTCTGTCTGGGTCGTAGTGCCAAGTGATTTGCCTAAAACAATAACATTTGCATCAGGTAAAGGTTGTTGAGTTTGCGAATCATATACCTTCCCTTTTAGCGTAATCTGCTGCGCCAGTATGCAAGAATTAAATAAAATAAAAAGAGCAACTAAGTATTTCATATTTCCTCCTAGAAAAAAATAGCCGTTTAGAAACGGCTAAGTACTTAATCACTCTCTAGCCCGTTTCCCTACGCTGGTATTATCCAGATCAGGTTCTAGGGTTTGTTCTCAGTCATCACGATTAACTCGGGACAACACCCCTAACAGCTTATGGTTTATAATTGATTTGTTATTTAAATTTATCGGGTTTCAAACTCCGTTAATATTCGTTAATTAATGCTATTCAAGTCTTATTTTTTGTCCGATTCTTATTTCATTACCTGCAATTTTATTTAGCGATTTTAATTCATTAACCGAAAGATCATAACTTTTCGCAATTGAATAAAGTGACTCACCGCGGGTTACTTTATGAAATTTCGGAGCTCTTTTTGAAACCTCCTTACGATGGCTAAGTTCTCTCTTTGATGAAACTTTCGCAATTTTTAATGTTTCTCCGGCTGTGATGTCACTTCCTCTGATTCCATTCATTTTCTTAAGGTTTTTAACAGGAACATGATACTTTTCCGCAATCCTTCCAATTGTATCGCCTTTTCTAATCTTATAACTTTCAATATTAGAAGTAACTCCGCTGTTATCTGATATATCATTTACATCAGCATCAGAATAAATTTTCAATCGTTTGCCTGCGACAATTTTATTGCTTCTTAATCCGTTCCACTTTCTGATATTTGAAACCGGTACTTTAAATTTATCAGCAATTTCACCGATAGCATCACCACGTTTTACAGTATAGTAGTTAATATTTGCTGAAGTTTTATATGTGTTATCACCAAGAGAAGAGACGTGGTTATTTGTATATATTTTAACGAATTGGCCAGCAGTCAATCTATTACCCACGATATGGTTCCATCTTTTTATAGCAACTGAAGGTACTCCAAATTTGACTGAAAGCTCACCTAAACTTTCGCCTCTTTTTACTTTGTATCGGAAAACTGAAGTTTTGTTAAAGGCAGCTTCTTCACTTTCCGCAACATAATTTAGTGAGTGGTCTGTGTAAATTTTTAATTTCTTACCGGCAACAATCTTATTGCCGGGAATATTATTCCAATCACGCAACGCATTAACGTCAACACCGAATCTTGCTGCGATTGAATTTAGACTTTCGCCTCTTCTAACTTTGTGATAAATCCATTCTTTATCAGCTTTAACAACCGCTGATTTCAGAGAAGATTTTTCAAGTGATGTTTGGTTATCTATACTTGCATAAAAATCTTTTTTATCTGAAGGTACATAGATTACTAAATTTTGCCCAACAACAATACTTTTTGTATAAGAGATGTTATTCCAGTTTCTTATATCGCTCACTCTTGTATTGAAAAGATCGGCAATACCAAGAAGATTATCGTTTTTCTTTACCTTATAATTCACGGGAGATAATCCCTCTGTCGTTACCGGTGCATTTTTAGCTACTTCAGTTTCGCTTGTGTTGTCAGTAGTATTTTCATCTTTTCCTGGTTGCGCAACCATAGTAGAGGCAACATTTTCAGAAGACGAATCAATTTTTTCGCTCTTATTCAAAGCAATATATGGAGAGACATATTCATCGCTTGAATTATCTTGCGCAGCTTCCACTGAATTATCGCTGCCGCTATTATTTGCAGCAACTTCAGTTGCACTATTAGAAGAATTGTCTTCTGCGTTTTGCGTGTTTGTATTATATGCAACGTCAGAATTTGAAAGACTTGTAATAGGAATTCTTAGTTTTACACCGCGATATAACCTCGTTCTTACAGAAATATTATTAGCATCCGCAAGTTCAAATTTAGAAACTCCGTAACGAACTGCTATTCTTGCTAAAGTTTCACCTCTTCCAACAACATGTACAAGATAATTTCTCTTTGCGCTTTCAGGAATGCTAGTCATATTTGAAGCGAAAGATTCGGCAGAAAGTTTTGGAATGTTTAACGGATAACCACCCGGAAAATTCGCCGGTGTTGCCATCTGAGTTAGTTCAGGATTCATTTCCTGCAGTGTTTCCAAATCCACACCGGCAGATTTTGCAAGATAATTTAGATCAATAGCTCCCTTTACATTATAAGTAGTGCAATCAAAAGGTTTATCAAGCGAAATATTCGTGAATCCGTATTTAGCAGGATTCATTGCAATTAGGCTTACAGCAATAAATTGGGGGACATAGCTTCTTGTTTCTTTCGGAAGATACTCTCTTGCCATCCAAAAATCATTTGCTCCAGCCCGGCTAACTGCTCTGGTTATTCTGCCTTCACCAGCATTATAAGCAGCTAAGACTAAATACCAGTCACCAAGATCATTATATAAATCTTTCAAATGTTTCGCTGCAGCGATTGTTTCTTTTTGAGGGTCTCTTCTTTCGTCATAATAGAAGTCCGATTGAAGCCCGTATAAATGACCGGTAGATTTAATGAACTGCCATAGTCCAACAGCATTTGCCCAGGAACGTGCCGTCGGGTTAAGACCGCTTTCAACCATACTTAAATAAATTAGTTCCTTTGGAAGACCTTCCTTTTGGAAAATTTCTTTCATCATCGGGAAATATCTGCCTGATCTTTCAAGCCATAGCTGCATGTGGTCTCTACCACGTCCGGTAAAATAGTCTATCCATTGTTCAACATAAGAATTCATAACTAATGGAAAATCTGATTTTACTTCAACTTTTTTTGTCTCTCCGGATTTTGCAACGGGGGTACCCTTTATTTCGGGTAAAGATTTTCCCATCCATTCTTCCAAAGCAGCGAAGGATACATTGCTAGGAAGTTCCGGTAGGCTATCTACATATTTTTTATAGTCATCAATTATTGAGTTTTGAAGTTCAAGATAAGCTTCATTTTGTTCAATCCCAGGATAATAACTGAGGTTATTTATGATTCTTAGAGCCGACTCATAATTTGCAACAGTCTCTTTTGTACTGTTTTTTTCCTCTTTTGCCAAAGCAACCACGTAGTATTGGCGCGCTTGCTCTAACATTTCAGACACTATTCCAACTTTTTGAAGACTATTATTTTCAGTTTTTGACTTTTCATCTTTTGCTATTTCTTTATTCGCAGTGCATGAGAAAAAGAGCATTGAAAATAAAGAGATAGCAAGAAACGCTAGAAATTTTTGTTTCATGAATACTCCTATTTTTAAAATTTATATTTCAATATAACCCCTCTTTTTATATTTAGCAAGTAAAAAATTACATTAAGTTAGATAATTATTAGTTTTACAATAAGTTGAAATCAATGAAAAATTTCACCAAAGCGTTGTGGCTAAGGCGTAGCCCAGAACTACAATGCTGCTTAAAACTACTTCGCCAATAATTGTTAAATAATTTTTCTTAGCTCTACAACCCTTAACACGATAGCTAAAATAGCTTGCCCTGATTTTGGGGGCGTCAACCTAGTAACTATGTTTTTAATTGAAAACCCGTTCGATACTTTTGATTTTAGAACGATATAATAGCTTTTTATGTCATCCCTTACGGGATTTTATTTGTTTTTTTTATTCTTTTCTATAATTATATCATCTCTCACGGGATTTATTCCCCTTACTCCCGAAGGCAGGCAGGCAGGGATGATATTATTGTAGATAATAAAAGAAAAAGTAAAATAGAATGCCGAAGGCCTGCCTGCCGAGTCTGTTGCACAACTTCCACCTGTCATTTCGAAGGAGTCTTCGACTGAGAAATCCCATTTTAGACAGTTTTGAGACCTCTCTTTACGTTCGAGACTAAATAAGAGAGTTCTGCAACGCTCTCTGCCGGCAGGCATGACATAATAAAAATGCTAAATTAATCCATAAATCAAATAAATATCCTATATTTTATTGGAACATGATTCTCTTAAGTTGACACCTATGCGCCTTGCGGGGTATGCCTATAAAATATCTGGAATAGTACCGGTCCTTATCGATACAACTTCGATAACTTTCGGAGTAAGTCCCTAAAGAGGTTTGGTTTGCCATTTACCTTTTAGATATTACCGGCATTAATAATAGTTGTTAAAGTTTAGTGTTGTTCAGTAAATCAAAGAACTATTTTTTTCAAATTAATTTTGTCATAGAATAATATTATCCTCTTGACTTTTTACTTATTAAAGAAGTTATATGCAGTAATTAAATAAAGTATTTGTTTTCATAAAAATTTTTCTTTTCAATAAACATATTTATTGAAATCCAACTTTTCCCACTGACTAATATTTCTTTTTGTGTGCTATTATTTATCTTAAATCCTACTCTTTCATAACATTTAATTGCACTCTGATTCCAATCAAATACATTTAACTCAACTCTAGTTGCAGCGAATTTATTAAAAGAAATATTCAGTAATTCTTTTACTATTTGCTGACCTAATCCCTTATCTCTATAAATTTTATTACCAATAATTATTCTGCAGAGTTTAGGAATATTATTATTTGCAATAAATATTTCAGCGTGACCAATTGGAATGTTCTCTCTTCCATATATAACTTTAAAAGCATTACTATTTGGGTTAACCAAATATTTATAAAGTTGATCCTTAGTAAGAGGAAATGTAAAGATTGTTCCAGCAAACTGGATTAAATCTTCTTCATTATTAATCCAAGAAATAAGGTAATCGAAATCATTTTCAGTAAATTTTTCAAGCTTAATCATAAATATTTGTCTAAATAATTTTTTAGCATATAACTATTAAGTATTTTATCTGTAAATAAGCAAAAAAGAGAATGATAGAGTCGTAAAATCTAATTGCTCATTTGCAGATAAAATAGTGTTGTGCGAAACCATACCGTGCACCTATGGGTTTTTAATGTGGTTTCTTTTTCCATATCTGCAAACATTGCACCACTCATTTTCATTTCTTTTCATTACAGTGTTAATTATTATTTTGTAATCATCTATAAACTTTTTCTCTTTGCCGGAGCTAACTTGCTTACCGGTAGGCAGGTTGGTCATTAACTTGACGCACTCTTTCGCTGCGATTTATATCGCTTTCTTTTTTTGCACTCATTTTTTACTCAACCGGTCATTGTTAAGCTGCTCTGATATTTATTTTAATAGAGTGCATTGTTCCGGCTTTACAGTTTGGACATTGATTATAACCAACGGAAATTTCTTTGTTTGGCAATTCTCTATCAGAACAAGGCTGCACTATTTCTGCTTTCTTCGGTTTCTTATTCTTCGCAACTCCTAATATCTCACGGCACTTCGCTATGTCTTTCTGTTTGTTCCGGCTACTCAGTATTCCGTAATATCTTGTTTTATAAAAATTCTCCGGTAGTATGTGAAGCATAAAACGCCTGCGGGCATTACAATGTTTGTTTTGCCTCCATCAAACGATCACTATTTTGGCGGCAAAACAATGGAGCGACCGTAATAATCATTTACAAAAAAGCGCGCGTCGTAATGTCTGCTTTTATATGCCGTTGCCAATTCATTTCAGAACTTGATCGATCTTTTTCATCTCAGAAATTGCGAAAGCAAGAATATGTCAAATCCTGAGAACATTTTTTGTTCCAGATAAGAGAACTATCGGTATTTTATTTCGTCGTACCTGCGTTGTCCTGGAAATAATTTAAAAGACTGTGTATGTTCTCGTGAGCTGAACTTGTGGTAATGATGCCGCGTCGTGGACGATCAAGATCAAGAATAAAATAAATGGTCATGACCGTCATCAGGGAATACGTGCATAGAATCACATAGTCTATCTTCCTCGATTTGCTTGCGTAGCCAACAATAAAACTGCCGGTAATACAAAGTAGGAATAAAAGCCAGAGAATGGATTCCGGAACATGCTTCTTTCTTAATTCTTCACGCCTGCTCATGGCATCAATCATGTTGTTGATAGCCGGTAGCATTTGCATCGACCGGGTTGCATTGCCGGGCAACCGGGAGATGTATGATGCGCGCTGCCATATTCTCATCGATATGTCGTTCGCTTCTTGCAAAGTGGCATGAATTTTATCTTCATCGGGACCTGCATCATAGTAAGCGATGCGTGCCATGATGTAATCTTTGAAGTCGTTCCTGAATGCGCGTTTGAGAGAGTCGGGATATAACGCGGCACGGAACAACGCAGTCCCAATGTCATTGGCTTCTTCAACAACTAAGTCCCTTCGTGCATCGTAATTTGATGCCGATTGATTAAACGTAAATGCAAGCAACAAGGAGAGTAAGCCAAGTACTGCTCCTTCAAGCGGACCTACTCCATCCGGTGCGTATAAAGGGTCCTTTTTCTTTTTATATTGCATTGCTCGCATACCAATCAAATAAAATAGAATAATCCCGATGAAAAGAATTCCAACAAGAAGCGGGGCAGGTATATTATAAAGCATAGACGTGGTCCTTCTAATATTAATAAATATTATGTCTTGTAGATTTTATGAGTATGATATTGATGTTCGCTGTGTGTTATTCATTTCAGAACATGATCGATTTTTTTCATCTGAGAAATTGTGAATACATGAATTATAAAGCTTACTTTCAAGAAGAACTTTTGCTGCTTCAAGATTCTCTTCAGAGTATGTGAGCCAATTTTTAGTTTCCTCTTGCATAAATCACTTCCCCGCATGCAATTTCATTTGTGAAGAAACTACTTTTGTTTTTTTCAATTATTGGAAATATATCAACAGCTATTTCTTTTGAAATATTCCTTATAAGCTTTCGATATTTTAATGCCAGTGTTAGATAATTATCTGAACTATTTTGTACCACAGCAATATCTATATCATTTGGCGAATCGCTTTGATTAAAAGAACCAAAAATTATAATCCTTTCGATTTCTTTTTGTTCTTTTAGCGAATCTACTATTCTATTTTTCAATTCAATTTTATTCATGCTGCTTTTTCTTTTTACTTCTATAAATATAGAACAATGAATACTTATTTGCCACCGTCGTGGTAGGAACGCCAGTTACCCAGCGCCACACACAGGTCCCTGTGTGTAGTATTCGCACCGGTCTCCTCAGTGATACTCGCTTCCGCATTCCACAGCTCGAGTGAATTTAATCTCTCGTTCTGCTTTGTTTGTTTCTCTTTATACATGCTACACCTTATAACCACGATAGACCTTTAATAATCTCGCTTAGCGACTATTCAAGTGTTGGCTTCTGAACCGTTAATCCGCCGCGGATACTTAACAAAGCAACTTAACACGGGACAACAAAACCAATAATTACAAAAATGCCGAATGCGAATACGGCGTCCGCTTGATTGACGTTAGGCATTACTTTAGAAGGATCATCTTTTTTGTCTGAATAACATTTCCATATCTTATTTGGTAAAAGTAAGTACCAGATGCTACTTGATTTCCAAAATTATTTTTACCATTCCATATATATTTAGAATCTCCCGGAGAGTCTTGATATTCACTAATATCTTTTATCAATTTACCTTGAATATCATATATGTTAATATTTACTTCACCGGAATGAGGAATATTATATTCTATGGTGGTAGAAGGATTAAAAGGATTAGGATAATTTTGCGCTAAATTAAACTTCATTGGAAGTTCACTCGGAGTAAGACTTACAGAAGTAATCAGAGTATCAAAACTCAAATTATCAACATAAAGAATAGAATTACCTTGAGGGACAGTTTTTAAAGCCATTAACCATATCTGTGCACTATCTGAAGTTGTATAATTAGAAATGGGTAAATTAAAAGATGTCCAATTGGATACAGTCTCTGTAGAGTTTAAAAATGCACTAGCCACAGGGCTACCATTTTTGAATAAAACTAACCCTATTACTAGAGTATCATTATTCTGAGGTAAAAATTTGTAAAAGCCACGAAAACTTGTAGGATGTCCTGTTATAGGGAACGAAGGACCATTATATCCCAAGTAATGAGAAGTTAAAGGAGCTGTAGCTGTACTACCATAAGCAAGTCGCCAATAAGGATATGGTGATTCTGGATTTGAATTTACAAAAGAGATATTGTTTTCCAATCTTATGGAATAAATGCCTACGTTTTGTGGGTAATGGTCTGACGATTTTGTTACTGCATTATATGTCACTCCTGATGGCTTTTCAACAAGATTATCAGTTACCCATATACCGGATGGTATTTCAATTCCAGATGTGTCTGTTGTCCAATCTTCAAATCCATTATTTGGAATTTGCGCATTTGTCTTAATTGTCATTGCAATTGAAACTGTCAGAATAATTGTAAACATTTTCATTTTACTTTTCTCCTACTATATTTGTTTAAGGGCAATTGCGCCGTTGTGGTAGGCAAGCTCCCTGTATGCCTTCAGCTTGTCTTCTTTTAGTTGACTTAGCTTACCATTTCTTTCAATGGAACTTACAGGGTCTCTCAAGTTCTTGTATGCTTCTCTTTATACATGCTACACCTTATAACCACGGTAGACCTTGAATAGTCTTGCATAACGATTATTTCCCGCTACGGGATTGGCTTCTGAGCCGTTAATCCGCCGCGGCGGATTGCCGTCTACATACATCGCAATTTCCGAGGCTAAACCTGCCTTGCCGTCAGGCAGGTTGGTTCCAGGAAGTGCGGTCTTCCTTACAACTTGTCCCGACTGTTTTTTGTCGGGAGCCTATATAATTCCCTGTGCACGCTTCATGTATTTCGTTCGTTCTGTTTTAATGAACTCCTCGATACATGCAACACTCGGTATGAGTGCACTGCTAATACTTACCCAATAGAGACTTTCACTCTATAAGAAGCATCAAGCTTCGCTTGACGCACTAACGATATCGCTAAGGCGCAGCCCCAAACTACACTGCCAAACTTGTTAATAAATTTTAGAACTAGAAAAATCTTTCATAGCACGACTACCTTGAACAAGAAACTTGCATCGGAACGACTAACTCTAAAATTTGTAAAAGGCCGAATGCGAAAACGCTGTCGCCTTGAGCCACTTGTTACGTTGTGCTCTTTTTTATTTAATAATGAAATAGTTTATCCTAAAGCCTATCGAAAAAGTATTAGTATTCTGGTTGGGTTTATTATAAGTACTTAATGAATAGGATAAAAATGGTTCTAATGCAACACTGTTTGAAAGAAAATAATTTATTCCACCTACTGCAGTAAAAATATTTCCTTCTTGTTTAGAATTAATATTTTTTGAATAAAACTCACTTATTCCTAAGAAAGGTACAATAATATTGCCGCTAAAATAGTATCTGATGCTCGGTCCAATTCCAAAATTTCTGGATATACTTTTAGGAAATACTAAACTAGGGTTAGTAGTATTTGAAAGAGAATATTCTGTCTCTGCATAATAGTAAGAAATACTACCACCGATTGATAAATTATTCATAATAAAATAGCTAAAAGATGGTGTCATTGAAATATAAGTCTCTTTGATATTGGCTGTACCCGAATTATAATATGGTTCATTCGAAGAACTCGTACTTTTTGAATATGAATACGATATACTCCCCGATAGATTATATACACCTTTCTTTAAAGCATCTTGTGGAAACAAGGGTGAATTATAGAAAAGTGAAAAAATAACTAAGAAAAAAACTTTATAAATTTTCACTAAATCCTCCTAATTAATTATCTTAATGATTATAAGTTGTATAGAAACCATTAAACTTGTAAATATTAGTAAGAATATCTTTTCTTGGACTTATACTACTTTTTCGAAGAACGCTTACGAGAAGTGCATCCCAGCTGCAATTATTTTTAAAATCAAGCGGGTCATTATTAGATGAATAATAAATATCTGTAAACTCATTTACTGATGGAAAGTAAATATTAAGTCCATAGGAACCCGCATTGGATGTTCCATGACATTCATCAACAATACAATCATTAAAATAATTCATAGCATTTTCTATAGTTTTTATGACTGCGGTATCGGTTTCATTAGTGCGCATTACCCTTAATAAATCATATACATCGCAGAAACCCCCGTAGTTTTTTATTCCATGTTTTTTAATACTCCGAAAACTATTAATATTTTGATTGTAATAATCTGTGACTTCGTTGAAAGCTGAAACAAAGTTCTCTATTTTAGATAGATTAACTGCGCTCATAGTAATCTGTTCTCCACCATAAGGATTATTGTTCCTAGTTTCATAGAGTAGAGAAATTGTTTTTTTCGATAAATCTTCAGTGGAGATTAAAGGATTGCTTTTAATAAAGTCATCAAATTTATTAAGCATATTATCCCAATAAACATAACCGCTAACATCTTCACTGGCTATATAATATTTAGCTGAGTTTCTTACTTGATATTCTGTTTCTAAAGATCCCATTAAGCATGGTGCAGTAAAAAGTACTAAATCCATTCCACCAGCATTTTTAAATGCATTATCTATTTCAAAAGGTTTAAGATCATCGCTTATACCTTTGTATACATTTCCACAAGTTCCATCCCAACCACCTCCATGGTCATAAAAAGCTACAATATATCTTTTAGCCGGAAAATATTTTTTTGCTGCTTTAATAAAATCAGTAAGTGTCCTTTCATCCCCAACATTTATATCCCCAAGTTTTTGTAATAGATTTTGTTCATGATTTTCCCCTATTATATAAAAAGATGCTTCAGAATTACTTCCGTCTCTTAACACAAAATAATTTATATCCTTATTTGAGGAAACTGACTTTGAAAAATCGTTTAGAGGATCATAGGCACCTTCGCCCCAATCAGCGTCATCGTAAAGAAGGAATGTCCATTCTTTTTCAGGTGAAGGAATAATTGATAAAACTGTATCTATAGAATTTCCTTTAACCTGACTTGGCATTTCAATTTTCTTACATGAAAAAAATGCGAGAGATAATATAATTACGAAAAAAAAAATAACTTTATTCATAATTATTCCTCGATTATAATTTTTTAATTATTAGGAAATAAATTCTTCAGCAATTTGTCATATAATTAAATTTTGTATTTCTATTGCATTCTTTTATAACCTAATTATTCCTACAACATAACGTTGTTGCAACTAACTTGCCGCCCCGAACAAACGGCTAAGGTAAAACGATAACGCCAATAATTCAGAAAATATTTCATAACTAAATAAACTTAAACAACAATGTTAAACGAAAAACGCAAAGCTAAGATTAGTAACAAAGCCGCATCGCGATAGGCGGTCAAGTTGAGTTGCGGGTTATATGTGTTTTTAAATAGCATTTAATGATTCCTTAAATATCTTAATCCCATTAGATAAAATTCTTTTAAGAATATTAATTTCACTTTTATTCCATTCAGGATTAAAACTTTTACTTTTGGGCGTAACTGAAGGAAGATTACATCCCCAAAATAGTTTGTCGTAAACATTATTTATTACTTCTTCATTAGAATCGAAAATTATTTTAACTGATTGGGAAACAT
Organism: Bacteroidota bacterium; assembly: GCA_021831685.1. GTDB lineage: Bacteria > Bacteroidota > Ignavibacteria > Ignavibacteriales > Ignavibacteriaceae > FEN-1297. The sequence goes on from JAKBMG010000175.1 coordinate 72,159, forward strand.
CTTCAAATAAATTCCAAGCAGATTTGCATTCATTACAGTCTATGCTTTTCTCATCTCCTACTTTAATCCATTCAACAACTGCATCAAGATTATGAAGCGTTGGTTCTTCAGGCTCAATATTGAGCGCATTTTCAAAAGCATATTCATTTAATTCTTGTTTGCTTGAAAAGTTTAATATCTTTTCCTTTTTGTTTGTCAAAATTCTATCGTTAGAGTTTGAATACCAGATAAGGTAAGAGTCTTTATCATCTAATCTATACCAAAGTATATAATATTTCCCTTTCATTTTAATATTGTTAAAAAAATCATTTTTAGGTTGGTCTGATGATTCCTCTTCCATTTTTTTATTCGCTTTCATTTCTACAATTTCTTCTACCGCTTCTCTTTTATCTTTATTCAAGAATTCATATGTAGCAGCAAACATTGTAGTTGCTAAACTACCCCCATATTTTCTTAAATGAATTGCGACACGAACGAATACAATTATTACGGCTATTATTGCAACTATTACAACCACTAAACTTAATGTATCGTTTCCCATCTTAAAACTTATTATTTGTTAAGCCTATAACGTTAAGTATTTTATCCGAAGTTGAGGCAAAAAATATATAGCTCTTCATTTACAGAACAATTTTTAGCTCTTAATTGAGCTACTTTAGTTATCGCCTCAATTTCGGATAAAATATTGTTGTGCGAAGCCGCTTCCCGTATATTATGGATATTTAATTGACTCATCTTCTTTATTTCTTCTTTATTTCTTCTTTATTTCTTTAATCATTTATTTTTATAATAACTAATTCTACCGGAATGTTTGTAATCTTTTTAATTTTTCTACTACTTATTAGCTTAATGTTAACACTATTAAAACCTATCGGTTATAAACTAGTCATATCTATCCATACTTGTCAATATACTAACCCGCTTTCTTTATCCTTTATAAATTTTTCTGCCGGAAATGCATATTGCCAATAAAAATCTTTATCGGCATTCGGATGCTTTATCGCTAATGCATACGGCAGCTTTGAAGTGTAACTCTCTTCCGTCTTCCGTGAATAATGCTTTACCCGCATTTCATTCTTAGCTTGATCAAGCAATTTTGGTTTATTTTGTTTTTGTGGTACTTCGGCTGATGCTTCTCTAAATCTTAATTTTATCCCCCAAGCATCGTGTATTCTATTGAAATGCGACTCCGGCAACTTTCCCGCTATATTATTTTTTGTTACTGATTCCAATGGAAATCCATCACTGTTATGTAAAAAGTTTACCCATCTCGTTTTCTTTTTGCTACAATAACTTCGGATTTTTTAAGGAATTGTTTCCCTCTATTAAATCCCTTAATAACTTAATTATTTCCCTTTCTTATGTCAAGTAATGATAAAAAAAATAATCATAAAATTTTACACGAATAATTATTACTAATGTTACTCAACCTTCGGAAAAATGGAGTGATGAAATGGGCTAATTTTTTCCAATATTCCAATGCTCCAACATTCCATTACTCAAAATGGAAATCCTTCGTTAGATGTGTTATTAGTATTTCTATAAGCCAAAAAGTGAAAAATGTCCTAAAGCGGGATGTTCCCATGCTTCTTCCGGGGAATTGTATCGACTTTCGTTTTCAATAATCTAAAAGCTTGAATAAGCTTTATCTTAGTTTCCTTTGGCTCTATAACATCGTCGATAAAACCCCGCTCGGCGGCAATATATGGATTGGCAAACTTGGCAATATATTCGGAAAGTTTCTTCTCCAATTCTTCTTCTGGATTTTCCGAACTAGCAATTTCTTTTTTGAAGATAATTTCTACCGCGCCTTTAGGTCCCATTACGGCTATTTCTGCTGAAATCCACGCAAAATTAAAATCTCCCCGGATATGCTTCGAATTCATTACATCATAAGCGCCGCCGTATGCTTTACGAGTAATAACCGTTACTTTTGGAACCGTTGCTTCGGCAAAGGCATAAAGTAATTTTGCTCCGTGACGGATTATGCCGTTCCACTCTTGTTCTGTACCTGGTAAAAAGCCGGGAACGTCTTCCAAAACTAAAATTGGTATATTAAATGCATCGCAAAACCTTACAAAGCGAGCACCTTTTACCGAGGCATTTATATCAAGCACTCCTGCAAGAACCTCAGGCTGATTTGCAATTATTCCAATCGATATTCCCCCCATTCTGGCAAAGCCTGTGATTATATTTTCGGCATAGTTTGCATGGACTTCAAAAAAATCATCATTGTCAACAAGTAAATTGATAATTTGTTTCATGTCGTAAGGTTTATTCGGGCTATCAGGGATGATTTCGTCAAACTTTAATTCCGGTTTGAGATTTTCAAAATCAAATCCCTTATCCTCCGGCTTGTCCTTAAAGTTTAAGGGTAAGTACCCCAGCAATCGTCTGACATTTAATAAAGTTTCAACTTCATTGTCATAAATAAAATGAGCTACGCCGCTTTTAGATGCATGCGTTTCTGCCCCTCCTAAATCTTCAAAGCTTACTACTTCGTGCGTAACGGTCTTCACTACATTGGGCCCCGTTACGAACATATAACTTGAATTTTTTACCATGAAAATAAAATCGGTAATTGCAGGCGAATATACTGCTCCCCCGGCGCATGGACCCATCACTACAGAAATTTGCGGTACTACACCGGATGCTAAAGTATTACGAAGAAAAATATCCGCATAACCTCCTAAACTAACCACACCTTCTTGAATTCGAGCTCCGCCGGAATCATTTAATCCGATAACCGGTATTCCAAGCTTCATCGCCATATCCATTATTTTAACAATTTTTTCAGCATGAGTTTCAGATAGCGAGCCGCCGAAAACCGTAAAGTCCTGGCTAAACAAAGCGATGGGCCTTCCGTCAATTTTTGCAAAGCCTGTAACAACGCCATCACCAGGATAATGCTGTTTATTTAAGCCAAAATCAGTAGCCCGGTGCTTAACAAACATATCGATTTCTTCAAAACTTTTTTCGTCAACAAGGAGTTCAATCCTTTCGCGTGCGGTAAGTTTTCCCTTTGCGTGAAGGTTGTCGATTTTCTCCTGCCCCCCACCAAGCTTCGCCTTTTCTTTTTTCTTTAATAATTCTTCAACTTTATTTTTCATTGAATAGCTTCGATTGAATTATTTATTAAGTTACTTTACGCATCCATTATCATAGAAGGAGTAAGAAGTTAGTAGCCAGGAGTCCTCCTGTCTTCTGACTTTTGTCTTTTGTCTTCTTCTAAAATATATTCATCCTTTCATCGGCATGTTCAAAAGACTTTTCAATCTCCGATTTAAGAGAAACATTTTTATCTTCGCCTTGATGGTTTTTATTAAATTCAATAACATTAATTTGACGAAATATTTTACCGGGATTTTTTTTCAACAACAAAATATTGCCTGAAAGGTCTACGGCTTCAGAAATATTTGATGTTGCAAGAATAAAGATTACGTTTAATTGTTGTTTAATAGATTTAATTAAATCATGCAGCTCTTTCTTAGTTTCACTGTGAAGATTTTTGAAACAATCGTCTAACAAAACTACTTCCGGCTGAATTGCAAGTGCGCGGGCAAGCGATATTCTGAATCTAAACCCGGAACTTTTTTCATGAGGATAATGATTTCCATAACCGCTTAAACCAACTAATGAAATTACTTCATCTTTCCTTTTCTTAACCTCTTCTTGGTTGATGTTTTTTAATTTAAGAGCAAATTCAATATTTTGGTTCACACTCATCCAGGGGAATGAAGATGCGTTTTCGGGAATATAAGTAATTCTTCCATCCGGCCGTAAATATTCTTTCTCTTTAAGAATAACTTCTCCACCGGACGGTTTTTCGAGGGCAGATATGATCTTTAGAAGGGTTGTCTTACCTGCTCCGGCTGGAGATAATACTGAAGTTAATCTGTTGTCATTTCCGGCGGAGTCAATTGTAAAATTGATTCCGTCTAAAACATGAATCCTTGAACCGGCAGGACCGTGAAAAAGTTTTGAAAGATTCTTTATTTCTAAAAGTGCATTCATACCGCTCAAAAATTACTCCAGTGAATAAATTTATTCTTAAAATATTTGAGTAAATAAAAACCGGCAAAGATTGTAATTCCCGTTATAACAGAGATCGAGAATAATGCAGATAAATCTTTATAGCGTAGAGCATCCCGGTAAATTGAGCCCAATCCATATCCGCCTTTCATAAATTCAAAAACAATTAAGAGTAGCCAGGCTAAATAGTGAAGCTCAAAAATGTAATTTAATAGCGAAGGCTGCACAGCTTTCCAAATGACTTTCTTGGATAATTCATTTTTGCCGGCACCAAGAGAAGTTGCCGCATCGATATATTCCGGTTTGACCTTATATGATTCTTCCTTTACCTTCACCGCCATTGGGATTATAAAAATTAGCAGTGCAAAGATAAATCCGGTTAAGTTTGAATTCGGAAACCATAAAATTAAAAACATTCCCAGGATTACAACAGGTAGGAATTTGAAGAGTTTATAGAAAGCATCCAAAGTGCTGAAAAACCAGTCATTCCCTGTGATATATTTACACAAAAGCCAATCTACGAAGTAAGAAATTATCAGTGCAAAATAAATTTCGGATACTGTAACCCCGAAATTCCTCCAGAGATGATAATCTTTTATAAGTGAACCAAAAGAAAGGAAAACTATCGAGGGCTTTGGCAAAAAACCGTTACCGGGAATAACAAACTCAAATAATATTAACCAAATGAAAAATAATCCGGTTAACAAAATCCGCGAATTTTTATGATAAGCCTTTTTGCTCATTAACAATACCGCATAATGAAGAAGTATTTTTTTTGAAAATTTTTCTAAGTGAATATATCTAAACAGCGCCTTTATATCAACAAGAATGGGTTCTGCATTTTCTCGATACCTATTTGGCTGCTATCTCCGTGACCAGGATAAATCAGTGTATCGTCAGGAAGAGTTAATAATTGGGAGCTGATTGAATTAATTAATGTATCATAATCGGCGCCCCATAAATCAGTCCTGCCAATGCTATCTTTAAAAAGGACATCACCTGTTAAACAAAATTTTTCCTTTGCAAAATATAGACAAATTTCTCCGGGGGTATGCCCCGGTGTAAATAAAAATTGCACTTCAGAACTGCCAATAAATAATTTCTCAGCCATCGGAATAAACCCGTCCGGTTTTGGAGGGGCTTCTATTTTCAAACCAAATGCTGCAGCTTGAACTTCTGCTCTTTCAAGCATCGGTAAATCTTTTTCCGGAATTAAATACTGAGGGTTAAATTTTTCTTTAACAAATTTGCTTCCAATTATATGGTCTATATGGCAATGTGTGTTAATAAGATATTTAACGGTCAATTCATTTTTATTCAAATAGTTTTCAATTTCTTCTTCTTCCCTTTTATCGGAACACCCGGCGTCAATTACGGCACATTCTTTTGTTTTTTCATCCCAAATTATAAAAGTATTTTCCGAGAAAATGTTGAAAACAAATTTTTTTACAACGAGCATAATATTCTTTATCCTTTAAAATTTCTCCGGACACGGTTAAATAATTTTTTAGTGTAGGAATTAAAATTATCTTTTGTTTCTTCCAGCGAATCACCTCCGAATTTTTCTAAAAAGAATTTAGCCAGACTCCAGGCTACCATTGATTCGGCTATTACAGCGCAAGCCGGAACAGCTACAAAATCGCTTCTCTCACGTCTTGCATCAACAGTTTTCATGTTTTTCAAATCAATACTTTCAATCGGACTCATTAAAGTAGCAATCGGTTTCATTGCCGCGCGTAAAATTATAGGAAGCCCCGTTGATGTTCCGCCTTCAATTCCACCAGCCCGGTTTGTCTTTCTTGTAATCAACTCACCTCTTTTAATAATTTCGTCATGTGACTCTGAACCAAATTTTTCTGCTGCTTCAAAACCGGTGCCGATAGACACTGCCTTTACAGCATTAATAGACATTACAGAATGCGCTAATTCCGCATCTAGCTTGGTATCGTAATGGACAAAGCTGCCAAGTCCCAACGGTACTCCTGTAGCAACCACACAAAAGGTTCCACCTAAAGTATCGCCTCTTTTTTTTGCTAATTTAATTCTGTTGATGATTAGTTTTTCATGGTCTTCATCAAGAACTCTCACATCACTTTTATCTGCTTTTTCAGATAAGCTCCATCCACTAAAATTTTTCGATAAGTTATTATCAAAAAGGTTTGAAGCAAAATTTTGTTTTGGATAAATGCCGCCGATACTTTCGACAAAACTTCCGATAGAGATGCCGAACTCTTCTAAAAATCTTCTTGCTATTGAAGCTGCTGCAACTCTTGCGGCAGTTTCCCGTGCGCTTGATCTTTCAATTGAGTTTCGAATATCATCAAAATTATATTTTGAAACTCCGACTAAATCAGCATGACCGGGGCGCGGGATAGTAATTTTTTCAACTTCAGATTTTCTTTTATCCGGCGTCATCTTTTCGGTCCAATTTTCCCAATCACGGTTTTTAATCAATAATGAAACCGGTGAACCCAATGTTTTTTGGAATCTAATACCGGATAATATTTCCGCCGTATCCGTTTCAATTTTCATTCGCAAGCCCCTGCCATAACCGGCTTGCCTTCTCTTTAAATGGAAATTAATATAATCATTTGCAATTTTGATGTTGGAAGGGAATCCTTCAATGATTGTTGTTAAAGCTTTTCCGTGTGATTCACCCGCGGTAAGAAATCTTATCATGAATTTACCTAAAATTATTTTAATGCAAATATAAAAAAAACGCCCGAATAACCGGGCGTTTTTGGGAATTATTTATTCAGGATTATTTGGGGATGTCTAATCCGAAAAAACGACTATTGCCTTTGGAATCCACAACCTTTAGCAATACAGCAGAACCTTTTTTACTATCTAATATTTTTTTGAATTGCTTGGCGTCATTGACTTTTTCTCTATTCGCTTCCACAATTACAACTCCCTGGAAAAGTCCTTGATCTTGCGCAGCGCCGTATTGATCTACATTAGTAATCATTACTCCATTGCCGATTTTATAATCGGTTTTTTCCTGCGAAGTTAAATCTCTAACGGTTAGTCCAACGTTATCAAGTTTTGTTACCGATTTCTTTTCATTATCATTGCTCGAAGTATTATTATCCGATGCCGGTTTGTTGCTGCTTTCCTCATCTTTTTCTTTTAAGACAACGTCTCTTTCAATGTCTTTTCCGTCACGGAAAAGAGAAAGATGGACAGTCGTTCCGGCAGTTTTTGAAGCAATAATACTTTGAAGATCATTAGCTTTGTCAACATCTTTCCCATCGATCTTTAAGATTACGTCGCCTGGTTTAATGTCTACCTTAGAAGCGGCTCCGCCGGGAACAATTCCTTGTATAATGACGCCTTGTGGCTTATTCATTCCTAAAGACTTAGCCATTGCATCGTCAACATCGCCAATTTCTACTCCGATATAACCTCTATCTACCTTTCCATGTGCTATTAAATCTTTTGCGACAGATTTAACAATATTGATCGGAATAGCAAAACCATAACCGATAAAGCTATCGGTCCCGCTTGTTGCTATAGCAGAATTCACACCAATAACAGCGCCTGAAAGATCTACCAGGGCACCGCCGCTGTTTCCTGGATTAATTACAGCATCTGTTTGGATGTAATCTTCTACACCATATTTATTATTTATTAAACCTAATCGTCCTCTGCCAAGCGCACTGACAATACCGGCAGTGACTGTTGAGGTTAACATTAAAGGGTTTCCGATAGCCATTACCCATTGTCCGACTTTGAGATTGTCCGAATCACCGAGGTAAGCTGCCGGCAAATTATGAGCATCTATCTTTATAACAGCTAAATCTGTCAAAGGATCTGTGCCAACAACTTTTGCTGTATAATTTCTCTTATCAGATAGAGTTACTTTAACCGAAGTCGCATTCTTAACAACGTGATTGTTTGTTACAATGTATCCGTCCGGGGATATTATAATTCCACTTCCCGAACCCTCTTCTTCTTTAGGCATATTCTGGAAAGGAAAGAAAAAGAAATTTCCATGTGGATTTTGTTCCGCCTTAGCAACAACGGTTATTTGGACAATTTCAGGTGTTACATTTTTTGCTACTTCAATAAATGCTTTACTGAATGAAGAAGCATCGGCGTCAAGATTTACTGGTGCATTAGGCGCTCCAAGACTTATATCGGCATAACTTGGTCGGACTAAACTAAATCCGGACACTAAGATTGCACCGAATACAATCCCCACAGCTATTAAAGCAATTGCACTCCAAAAGCTTTTAGATTTCATTTTATTTTCTCCGTTTAAATTTTTTAATTATTAACTCTGCATTATTGCATTGGTAAAAATCTTCAATTAACCTCTTAATTATAAATTTGTAATGATTGAATTCCTTTGAAATCAGGAACATGATACCTTAAATAATTTTCCAGGAATGAAATTGCTTTATCCGCAAGGTTTTCTTTCACTTCAATTTTTTTTCTGCTTTTTAGACAATACAGGTAGTTAAAAAGTTCCGGTGTAAATATATAAGATTCCGCTTTTTCTTTCCTGCAGACGTGACACAAAATACCCGTCCCAAAATTAAATGAAACCCCTGCATCGGGTTCAATTGATCTACCGCATATTGAACATCTTTCCAGGGATATTTCATATCCCAGCTCTTCAATGAAAAAAAGAAAAAACCTCCCGAACAAAATATTCGGTTTTTCATCCGATGAATTTAATAGCTCCAGGATTCTAACAATTCCATGAAAGAGCCTTGAGTTGGTTTCATGTTCAGCGGTTAGTTTTTTTACGAGCTCAATAATCGCCTGAGAATATTTGAGTTTGTCAAAGTCACTCTTCAGCTCCGTAAAATTTGAAAGCAAATCTGCACTTGAAATAATTTGAAGTTCACGTGTATCTTTTTTATAGAGTACTACTTGAAGATGATTTACCGGATCGGTTATTAACCCCAATTTAGATTTAGGGCTTCTTGCTCCTTTGACGATTGCAGAAATTTTTCCCAACTCTTTTGTATAAAGAGAAATGATATAACTTGTATCGCCGTAGTTTAGTTTGCTTAAAACCACGGCTTCGGTTTTTATTATTTCGCTCATTAAAGAAAGTTGTATGGAAAAAGATGTACCGTTTCTTCTGTTATAATCCCTGAAATTAAATGAGAAGGAGTTACATCAAAAGCTGGTGAAAAGGTCTCATAACTTGTGCGAGTTACAGGTAATCCATTAAAATTAATGATCTCAGTTTTATTTCTGAATTCAATTTGAATATCAGCTCCGGTAGGAATAGTTCGGTCAATTGTAGTGGTTGGTGCAGCGATGTAAAAAGGGATATTATGATAATTGCAGAGAACAGCAAGATTATAAGTTCCGATTTTATTAGCCGAATCACCATTAAGAGCAATTCTATCGGCTCCTGTTATAACCAGGTCAACTTTACCCTGCTGCATAAGAACGGCAGCCATTGAATCAGTTTGGATGGCAAATGGAATCCCGTTTTTCTCAAGCTCAAACGCTGTTAATCTTGAACCTTGTAATAGCGGGCGGGTTTCGTCCGCATAAACAAAATTTACCAATCCTATTTCAAATGCCTTTTTGATAACATTGAAAGCAGTGCCATCCCCACCGGTAGCAAACTTCCCCGTGTTACAATGCGTAAGTACGTTAGATTTTTTCAAGAATAATTTAGAACCGTTCTCACCTATCCTATCACAAAAATTGATATCATTCTGATGAATTTCTTTTGCTTTAGATAAGACTACTTGATATAAATTTTGCGATCCTATATGGCTCTGAAAGACTTTTTTCATTTCTTGCAAGGCATAAAATAAATTTACTGCCGTAGGTCTTGTTTTTTCCAACCGTTTATAAGCTAAAGAAAATCTTTCAGCAGGATTTACGGTAGATAAATTTTTGAGCGAAAGCGCTAACCCATATGCTGCCGAAATACCGATTGCCGGAGCCCCTCTTACTTCAAGCCTTTCTATTGCTTCAGCAATCCTTTCATAATCGTCAGTTTCAACATAGACTTCATTTAAAGGAAGCTTTGTCTGATCGATAAAAATAAATTTATCATTTTCAAATTTGATAGAGAAATATGAATCTGGTTCAATTAAAGACATACTACCTTCTATTATTTTCATTTCTGTCCAAAATAATTTTAGAGCTTATAATGACCTGCGAAATTATGCACTATGTGCATATTCTAGTCCCCTCTGAAGTTAACCTCCGAGGTTTTCCTAAACCTCGGAGGTTTTGTTCGACTCTATTATAAGATAAAATTACTCCATAAGCCTTAAACGTCCCGTAGGGACAACATCTAAAATCTTATTTTGGATAGATATAATTATTTTTTATTCTCCTGACCAGCAGCTTTTAATTTCTGGATCATCAAGGTCGCATAAGAATTTTTAGGATTTAGCTTAGCTGACTTTTCAAAATTTTGCAGAGCTAAGTCTTTATCGCCGTCAAGGAAATAAGATTCAGCTAAACTATTGTAAGCATTAGACGAGTTGGGGTAGGATTCGGCGTTAAGCTTGAAAATTTCAATTGCTTGTTTACCCATCTTAGCTGAAAGTAATCTCAATCCTAAATTGTTTAGTTCACCTTCGTTAAAGTTAAATTGGTCTTTTTTTGTTTGATATAAATGATGGTATTGTTTAACAGCGGCATCCATACCTTGGTCAAAAATAGTTTCCAGCAGAGTGTCGGCAATAGAAGGCTTCGGAGTATTAACACTTAAAAGTTCGACATCAAATATAAGGGTAGCGTTTGGAGGAATAACACCGCCTGCTCCTCTTTCACCATAAGCAAGCTGAGGAGGAATTATAAATCTAAATTTATCGCCGGTGTGCATTAAGGCGATACCTTCATCCCATCCCCGAATTACTTTTCCTTCACCAAGTATAAAGTCGAACGGAACGCCTCTTTTTATAGAGGAATCAAAAATGTTTCCGTCTGTAAGATAGCCTGTGTAATTAACCTCAACCTGTTTACCCGCTTCAGCTTTTTCACCGGTTCCTTTGTTAATAACAATATATTTTAATCCGCTTGCAGTTGTAATAGTATCCTTTACGGCAAGACTATCCTGCGCAAAAGAAGTAAACGATAAAAATAATACAACCCAAAACGAGCACAATAATGTTTTCAAACTTAACCTCTAATTTTATTTTATTTTGAAATTTGACATTCAAAGATAATGAAAAATGGAAAAGTAGAAAGCATAAATCTTTAAGTCACTCCAACTTTTAACATAACTGTTCAAAATTAAAATTTGAAGCTTTAGTTATCAATTTTAATTTAAGAATAATTCTAATGATTTCTATCCAAAACTAAGTGAAATAATTAAATTTTCGGTAATATCCCACAATTACACAATTCCATCTGACCCTGCTCCCTTGTTCGAAGAAATCCCAAAAATAAAGTTGTCATTTCGACAACCGAAGGGAGGAGAAATCCCATGTATAGCTTAATTACACTTATTGATCATTAAATATCTCACCTACCAGCAAGACCAATTAAAATAGAAAACCTATTTCCATTTTCTTTTTATAGTATCTCCTCCCCCGAACGACCTCAAATAAAAGTAGTCTGCTCCGTTTGCGGGATTAAAAATTTTTACGTAATGGAGCGTAAACAGAAAAAGCTATTTGAGTCCGGTTCCTACTGGACGAGTTCTTTTTCTGTAGCGAAATATGGGCTCTTACACGAAATTCACTGCTGACTGAAAAGGTAATATTCTTGGAGTTAAAACTTAAAGCATTCATTATTGAGACAAAGGAGAAAACAATCGATCTGCCGAACGGGATTCTTAAAATGCACAAGAAACCCGAAAAAATAGAAATAACAGATATCGAGCTGTTCCTTAAGAATGCAAAACCAAATATGCTCACGATAATACCTGAGTCGGTAAAGCCGGATATAAACAAAATGAAAGCCTTCGTTAAAACAAGGCCTGTACCTCTGGGAGTTACGGTAACAGAAGGCAAGGAAGAATTTAAATATATTTTGAAAGGACAAAACGATGCCAGAGAGGAAGAAGCTGGAGCTGAACAGACCAATCAGCTTAGAGCTGTTGTTTGATGAACCGATGGTGGGGCAAAGCAGATATGGAGAATATTATTTGTATGCAGTAAAGAACGGAAGTAACACGGAATACTCATTCTTTGCTCCTGATGATGTTCATCAGAGAATAAAGGGGATGCGTAAAGGTGATAGATTTGAGATTACAAAAACAGCGGAGCAAAAAGGATCAATGATTCTGACAAAGCATGAAATAAAAGCTATTACACAACCTGCACAACAAACAAAACAGATCAGCCCAAAAGAACCACAAAAAATTGCGCGCCTTTGTTAATTGAGAATTTTCTTGTTCCATGTAAATAAATTAATTAAGTTGGTTTAAGAATTTATTGGGATAATGTATTTGACTTAATGATGGATACAAAATATAAATTTCAGATGGATACGCATGGGGAGATGCAAAGATGCACACACAAATAAAAATACCCACAAAGAGCGGTATACCTCAGCAGCAGGGAAACACAAAAACATTTCAAAAAGATAAATCGAAACAAGAATTATTAGAACATAGTTCGGTAAAGACTACGATGATTTACACTTATAATTTGAACAGGGGTCTTGGAGTAAAGAGTAGATTATAATGCATTAATATTTCAGAGGTTGTGAAATGAAATATTCTAAAAGAATTTCGCAAATATTCTTCTATTTAATACTGATTGTTTTATTTAATTCTGACTTTATTCTTTTTGCACAATCCAAATCAATGAGAGAACAAAGATCTGGAGGTATTTTCCTCCAAATATTTGGGCCTACTGTGTTAGGACTTAATTTCGACTACCATTTGTCTAATCAATTTGATGCGGATTTTGGTTTTGGAATTGCTGGAGATTTACAATTAGGGGTTAGATATCAACCGTTAGGTAATCAGATTGGTCGCACCATCTTCCCATATATCGGATTTTTTGGCGAAGTGATTAATGAGCTTCCTTTTATGAATTATCCGAGCGAAGAAAAAAGAGCTAGCACAACTGGTTTTTATATCCCTATTGGATTAGAATGGTATGCTTATGATGGATTAACATTATCATTGGAAATTGGATATAACAATACAAAAAAAGATTTTGAACAAGCTAATACAAAAATAATTTATGGTGCTTTTAGAATTGGTTATTACATATCGCTTTAGTTAGCCAAACATTTATTATTGTGCATTATAACGTTATAAGGATTCATGCCGAAGCTTGACGAGGCATAATCCAGTGTTGGACTAAGCCGGAAAGCAACTAAGCTCGACTACATGTAATTTCAATAGAATATTTTATAAAAGAATTGATCGGGGAAGGATAAAGACAATGAGATAAAGAAGGATTTTAGGTAATCCTTTTTCAAAATTCATCTCAAGAAAGGTTATAATTTCATAAGTAGTACAATGTTTTTATACATCATGACATTTAATCTTAACACAAAATATCTTACTATTATTTAATAAGAAAAGGAGCATCAAGTCATGTCATTCAAAAAATTGTTTACATACAAAACAGGTACATTCTTAGTTTTAACAGCAGTATTATTTTTTAATCAAACAATGGCTCAAGAAAGAACGTTTGCAACTAAAGGTATAACAGAAATTTCGGGAAGTTTTGCGTATTCATCATTTACACCTGTCTCAAATGGTAATACAAGTGCTTCTACATCGATATTTACATTGACACCACAAATCGGATATTTTATTCAAGACGGATTTGAAATAGGTCTAAGCTCGGGATTATCATTTCTACCCGGTGTCACATTTGTCTTTCCTTCGGGCGGTAATAATACTACAATTCTCGGGTTGTTTTTTACTCCGTCATATAACTTTCGAATAGAGAGTAAGTCAGTTTTTCCATTCATAGAGGGTCAATTGGGATATACTGCCGTATCATCCGGATCATCAACCAGTTCCGGTTTTAGTTATGGCGGTAAGGGTGGAATAAAAATGATTATTGCAGATCATGTTTTATTAAATTTTTCAGCACAGTATTCAGCTATTACACTTAACCCCGAAGGTGCGACCGAAAGATGGGGATTTAATTATCTAACACTGAGTATTGGGGTTGGAGCTTATTTATAGTTCTTTAAGATAGTTTTTTCTAAGAATTGTTTTTAACTGACAAATGCAGGCGGACAGTTAAATAAAAAGTTGTTGTTACAATTCGGAATTGCTGTTTTGAACTGCGCCTTAGCCACCACGCCGTTAGGTTGCGTTTTGAAATATTTAGAAACTTTGTAAATAGGTTACAAGATGAGTGAAATTAATAAAACAATTATGATCCCATTTGTTTGCCCGGAGTGTAAGAATTCACTCCACTCAGTCAATCTCTCACTACACTGTGATAAGTGTGATAGAAATTATCCTATAATTGACGAAATCCCTGACTTTATTTCTGGAGATTTTCAAACAAAATCGACTCCAATATTTAAAATGGCTAGGAAAGCAGATTTATTATCATCTTTCTACGAATCAAAATATTGGTATCAACTTTCTTTAAAATTGGCTGGTGCCAGTACGAATACGATTGAAAATCTTACCAAATTTCATTCCGAAACATTGAAGAATATAAATGGTTCTATACTTGATGTCGCATGTGGAACAGCTACTTATAGCCGTCGTATCGTATCATCATCTAAAAATGTTTATGGTATTGATATTTCAATGGGGATGCTTAAGAAAGGAATGAGTTATATAAAGCGTGCTCACATATCAGACGTTTACCTTAGCAGAGCATCTGTAGATAAATTACCATTTGTTAATGCTGTATTTGATGGGGCTATTTGTTCTGGATCGCTTCATCTATTCCCAGATACAGTTCTATCTCTGAAGGAAATAGCCCGAACTATGAAAGTCGGTGCTCCTTTATCTGTCCAGACATTCATCGCAGGCACCACAATAGTCAATAGAATGTTGAAAAAACAATCATGGGTGCATAACTTTACAATTGATGAACTGCAACAATACCTTAGTGAAGCTGGATTTGAGGGATTTAGGTGGAAACTTGACGGCCCAATTGTCATTTTTTTCAGCGCATATAAATCAAGTTAAATTCATTAGATAATTTTATAATATGGCGTTGATAAGATGCAACCTAACCAGCTTTTCACCCGACCGCCTTTTCAATGCGGCATCATTAATATTTTCGGGTTTAGTGGTATGTAATGCACCCGTAAAAGCAAGAGAAGATTTAAGTAAAAAGGGTAGAGAAAAATTAAGCAACATGTTTATAATTATTTAGTTTTTCAAAATCAACCGGACTTAAATACCCTAAAGCAGAATGAGGATATTCGTGATTATAAAAAGTAATAAAATGATCGACTTCATTTTTTGCTTCTTCAAATGATTCAAACTCATTCGGATAAACTACTTCTTCCTTGAAAGTTCTCATAAAGCGTTCAGTATCAGCGTTTCCCTTAGGATTCGAATAACTTGTTGTAATATGCTTGATGCCGAGTAAGGAAGCGGCATTTTCATATTTTTCAGATGTCGGCTTATAAAATCAAAAATATTTCACCGTTCTTTCTCTACAAAAGGAGGTGGAAGAGGGATCGGCACATATAGTATAAAATTTCTAACGGAAAAATATCTGAATAGAGAAGTCTTTTTTACTTCAAACGAAGAAGAAGGCACTACGTTTTATGTAAATATTCCTGTAAAAATTTAGTAGTAAAAAAGTTTACCATTTAATTAATCCTTGTCATTAGATTAATTGAGAATTTAGGATTAAATATAATTTTTATCCCAATCTTTCCAGACGGGCTCATATCCCAGCTCTCTTATCATACTGGCGACTTCAGGTGCCGTTCTTTCATCGCTGATTTCAAATTGTTCCAATGAATCTTCTTCTAAAGCATAACCACCGGGGTTGGTTTTAGAGCCTGCACTCATTGCAGTAATTCCAAGTTTTACAATATTATTTCTAAAGTTTTGACTCTCTCGTGTTGAAAGAGAAAGTTCTATTTCTTCGTTAAATATTCTATACGCACAAATTAATTGTACTAATTCTTTCTCATTCATTTCAACTTTAGATTTTGAGAACCCTTCTGCTGGACGAAGGCGGGGAAAAGAAATAGAATATTTTGTTTGCCAGTATGCCTTTTCTAAATAAGTCAAGTGAAGCGCTGTGAAAAAACTATCCGTGCGCCAATCGTCTAATCCTATCAATATTCCAAGACCAATTTTATGAACGCCTGAACTTCCTAATCTATCAGGTGTTTCGAGACGATAGAAAAAGTTAGACTTTTTCCCTTTAAGATGGTAATTCTTATACTCATTTTGGTTATAGGTTTCTTGATAAACTAAAACTGTATTTAATCCCAGCAAAATTAATTCTCTATATTCCTCTTCTTTTAGAGGTTGAACTTCCATCGATATATGTGAAAAATTGGAACGGAATACCGGCATTACTTCCTTAAAATAATCAATGCCAACATTTTTTTGTGATTCACCGGTTACTAACAAAATATGATCATATCCAAATGATTTTATCACTTCGATTTCTTTCAATATTTGTGCTTCGGTTAAGGTCACTCGTCCTATTTTATTATTCATACTGAACCCGCAATAAGTACAAATATTTTGGCATTCATTTGAAAGATATACCGGGATATACATTTGTATAGTTTTGCCAAATCTCTTCTTAGTAATTTGATTACTTAATATTGCCATCTGTTCAAGATATGGAAGAGCAGCAGGAGAAATTAGAGCTTTGAAATCTTCTAAGTTTTTTTTATCGCTATTAAGCGCACTTACTACATCTCTTTCCGTTTTTGCGTAAATAGAATTTTTAACTTCTTCCCAATTATATTGATAAAAAATATCTTTGAAACTACCCATCATTTTTACTTTGTTTAGTTATTCATCTAAAAATGCTGTTAACGGACTACTAGCGACGGCATAACCAACTTTTGAAGCTAACTTAGCTTCAAAAGCCATTCTACCGGCTTCCACCGCCATTTTAAATGCGGCAGCCATTTGTACCGGATTTTCTGAAACTGCAATTGCAGTATTTACCAGCACAGCGTCAGCGCCCAATTCCATTGCTTCTGCCGCATGCGAAGGCGCACCTATTCCGGCATCTACAATTACAGGTATATTACTCTGTTCAATAATTATTTCTAAAAAAGTTTTTGTCTGTAATCCTCTGTTACTTCCTATTGGCGAACCTAAGGGCATTACGGCAGCGGCGCCTGCTTCTTCTAATCTTTTACATAAAACAGGATCTGCATGTATATACGGCAGAATTATAAATCCTAATCTTGCTAATTCTTCTGTAGCTTTTAAGGTCTCCACAGGATCTGGAAGGAGATATTTTGAATCCGGATGAATCTCTAATTTTAGCCAGTTTGTTCCTAACGCTTCTCTAGCAAGTTGTGCCGCTATAACAGCTTCCTTGGCAGTTCTTACTCCTGATGTGTTAGGCAGTAAATTAAATTGAGAATGATATAAATGAGTTAAGATATCATCCTCTTTGTCATTTACATCAATTCTTTTTAAAGCTACAGTAACTAACCCCGAGCCGGAAGCTAATAGAGCCTCCTCCATTATTTTGCCGGAACTAAATTTACCTGTTCCAACGAACAGGCGTGAATTAAATTTTTTATTTGCAATTGTAAGTGGTTCCATCGTTCTTATTTATTGTTTCTAAAAATTGTTTTGTTATTATGCTTTTGTCTTTCACTGAATTAATAGCAGATGAAACGGCAATACCATAAATACCTGTTTGAAGCAAGCTGCCTATATCATCCAATCGTATCCCTCCGATAGCAATAATAGGAATCGTTATATCTTCATCTCTGCATTTAGTTAGAATGTTTTGATATCCATTTAATCCCAATATTGGACTTAGTTTTTCTTTTGTAGTTGTATATCTAAACGGTCCCACACCTATATAATCGATCCCCGACTGGCTTAGCTTCTTAACATCTTCAAAAGTGTTAGCTGTTCCACCAATAATAAAGTTATTACCCAATATTTTTCTGGCTTCAACCGGAGACATATCGTTTTTTCCAAGATGAACTCCATCAGCACTTACAGTTTTAGCTATATCTACATTATCATTAATTATTAATTTTGCGCTATAATTTTTACACACTTCTTTTGTCTTAAAAGCAATTTCCAGCCACTCATTATAAGAACTATTTTTTACTCTGAGTTGTATCCAATCAGTTCCTCCTTTACAAGCCTTTTCTGCTATTTCATAATGAGTGCTGTCAGGAATGCCTTGGGTTATATAATGAAATTTTGAAATCATAATTCTATATTTTATGGAAACCTAAAAGACCATCACTGCTTAATAAAAAATTTGTAATATAACCCTTCGATCTTAAACAAGCCTTATGAAGTTTATACCCTCTCGCCAAATTTGCAGTTATTGCCGCGGACAAAACGCACCCCGAGCCATGTTTAGGATATTTTATAATTTCTTTAGGTCTAAATGAAAATGGATTAATCTTTTTATTGTTTTTTGTTTCAAGATGATTTTTACTTGAAGAATTAATAGAATCAGAAAGAAATAAATAATCTCTTCCCGGTGTTTTAATATTATGTCCGCCTTTTAAGAATACATTACAATATTTACTTAATCTTTTAGCTCCATCAAGAGGCTCCATACCGGGATATAGCTTTTGAATTTCATCCCAATTCGGAATGATTAAAAATAAATTTTCAGCCAGGCTCCCCAGCTTCTTTATTTCAATATCATGGTGAAAAGTGAATCCGGCAGTTGCTTCCAGTATCGGGTCCCAAATTATTTTACAGCTTTTGAATATTTCTTTTAAATAAAGAACAAGCTTCTCAAAAATATCAAAGTTTTCTATTAGTCCTATCTTGATCCAATCAATTCTATATTTTTTGTGTAACACGTCTATTTGTTTAATAATATTTTCAAAAGATATCCAATCGACTCCTTCAAAATTTTCATCATTCTGAAAAGTTAATGCAGAACAAACTCCAAGCCCATAAACTTTATAAGCTTCAAAAGTTTTTATGTCTGCTATTATACCGGCTCCACCGCTTGGATCAAAGCCGGCAATACTTAAAACATAAGGACGCTTTTCAGGCATAGCTCTTTCATTTTATTGAATTTCTTAATCGTCACATCAATACTTCCGGTTTTCGCAAAGGTCTTCCAAACAGCTCCTAACACAGCTACCCCATCAAAGCCTAATTCATAGGTTTGAAGAATTGTGTTTTCATCAATACCTCCCAAAGCAATTACGTCAACACGGTTATGATTG
This sequence comes from Bacteroidota bacterium, assembly GCA_021831685.1. Taxonomy (GTDB): domain Bacteria; phylum Bacteroidota; class Ignavibacteria; order Ignavibacteriales; family Ignavibacteriaceae; genus FEN-1297. The sequence continues at coordinate 91,440 of JAKBMG010000175.1, forward strand.
TTTTTAAGAAAATTTGATACGGTTGTTAAATCGAAACTACTTTTATAATTCTGTTTTGAAATGCTGTCGAAAACCGTACTTAAAAAAACGTAGCTAAATGGGTATTTATTCTTTTCAATTTCATCAATCGAATGAAAAGAAGCAGACTGATGCTTAATGTCGTTAAGATCCCTGATAGGTAGATTATTTTTGGAGTAATGCATTCCCTTCAAATTATACTTCTGAACTAAATCATAGTTTGAATGAAGAATTATTTTGTTATGATATTTTTCAGGCAACTGTTCCAAATAGTCTATCAAAGATTTTTCCAAAATAGCAGAATCTATTCCGGGCTTGCGTAAGTGAAAATATTCTAATCCATTATCAAATAAATATCTAAGTAATTCAATTTCTCCTTCAATATTATAAGGAGGAGATATAATTATAAATTTCATTTTATAAATAAATTTCACTTCCCGAATCAATAAATTCTTTTGATTTTTCTTCCATTCCTTTTTTCAATACTTCTTCTTCGGAAGAGTGTATTTTGTTTGCATAGTCTCTTACGTCCTGAGTAATTTGCATAGAACAGAAATGAGGACCGCACATTGAACAGAAGTGAGAAACTTTGGCTCCCTCTGCAGGTAGTGTTTCATCATGAAATTCTCGTGCAGTAACAGGATCTAAAGATAAATTAAATTGATCTTCCCAGCGGAATTCAAAACGAGCTTTACTTAAAGCATTGTCTCTTAATTGAGCGCCAGGATGTCCCTTTGCAAGATCGGCAGCGTGTGCAGCAATCTTATAAGTAATCACTCCGTCTTCTACATCTTTCTTATTAGGCAGGCCTAAATGTTCTTTGGGAGTTACATAGCACAGCATTGCCGTACCAAACCAGCCAATCATAGCAGCGCCGATTGCAGATGTAATGTGATCATAACCCGGCGCTATATCTGTCGTTAATGGTCCTAAAGTATAAAAAGGAGCTTCATGGCATTCTTTTAACTCTTTATCCATATTTTCTTTTATCAATTGCATTGGAATATGCCCCGGTCCCTCTATCATTACTTGTACGTCATGCTTCCATGCAACTTTTGTTAATTCGCCGAGCGTTTCTAATTCTGCAAATTGTGCTCTGTCATTTGCATCTGCAATTGAACCCGGACGCAATCCATCACCAAGTGAAAATGCAATATCGTATGACTTCATAATCTCACATATATCTTCAAAATGCGTGTATAAGAAATTTTCTTTATGGTGGGCTAAACACCATTTAGCCAATATAGAACCACCTCGGGAAACAATTCCTGTTACGCGTTTTGCTGTGAGAGGAATGTATCTTAAAAGCACGCCCGCATGAATTGTAAAATAATCTACCCCTTGCTCTGCTTGTTCTATAAGAGTGTTCTTAAAAATTTCCCATGTTAGTTCTTCTGCTTTTCCATTTACTTTCTCTAACGCCTGATAAATTGGCACTGTCCCAACCGGTACGGGAGAATTTCTAATAATCCATTCTCTTGTTTCGTGAATATTTTTTCCTGTCGACAAATCCATAATTGTATCAGCGCCCCAGCGGCAAGCCCATACTGCTTTTTCTACTTCTTCCTCAATGCTTGATGTAACAGTGGAGTTACCGATATTAGCATTAATTTTGACAAGGAAATTTCTGCCAATAATCATGGGCTCACTTTCCGGGTGATTGATATTGCTGGGAATAATTGCTCTTCCTTCTGCTATTTCGTCCCGCACAAATTCAGGTGTAATATATTTTTGTATATTAGCACCAAAACTGTTTCCTTTATGCTGAATAGTTTGCTCATTCATTTTGTCAGCTAATTGATTTTCGCGTATAGCAACATATTCCATTTCAGGGGTAATGATACCTTTTCGTGCATAATGCATCTGCGTAACATTTTTACCCGTCATAGCTTTGAATGGTTTTCTGATATGGTCAAATCTTAACTGAGCCAGTTTTTCATCATTTAGTCTCTCTTTAGTATATTCGCTTGTAAAGTCTATTTCTTCCACATCACTCCGCTGCAAAATCCATCTTTCTCTTAGCCGGTTAATTCCTCTTCTTACATCTATTTCAACATTAGGATCTGTATATGGTCCGCTTGTATCATATACGATAACCGGTGAATTATGTTCACTAACTTTACCATCAATCTTTGTATCGGTTAAAGTTATTTCTCGCATTGCTACTTTAATATCATGTATTTTTCCTTTTATATAAACTTTTTCTGAGGCGGAGAAAGGTTCTCTCGTAATAATAGCATGATCTGGAATTTTATCTTTGCTCATAGTTTCCTTTTCTTAATTTTTTATTGAATTGCCGACGGCTTTTATTATCCTCCCTGGGTTGCCTTTATTATTATAATTTCATCATTGTCATTTATCAGATAATTATTCCATTCGATTTTGGGTATAACGACATTATTAATAGCCACAGCTATTCCAGTGGATGCATAAATATTTAGCTGCAGCAGAATCGTTTCCAAACTTTTTTCTTCCGCGAATGGATATTCTTCATCATTTATATAGATCATAATAACTTAATACATGTTAGATTTTAATATTTTTTTATTTGTAAAAAATTATAGAGGGAAAAAAGTGAAGCAAAAGTTTGTGTGACTTATTTCCTACGATAGTATTATCTACATCAGGTTCAGAGAGTGTAATCTCAGCCTCCCAATTATATTTAGGAAGCACCTCTATAAGTTTCTAAACAAATATAAAGGAAAATTTTTAAACTTCAAGACCTGGCCTTAAACTTCTTCAAAAATGATAGCCCTTATGAAACTTTAGTATGATGGCGTTGACATGCAGATTTTTATTTTTTACTTAAAAGAACTTGAGTTTAGATACAACTTTAGAAAGCAAAATATCTTTAACTTGCAATCAATAAATATTTTTAATCAATTATAAGAACTGAGATAAGAAAAAGGCAGACAAAAGTATGGTGATTAATTTATCAAATGAAGAAATATTGCGCTATAGCCGCCATCTTATTCTTCCTGAAGTTGGAATCGAAGGACAGAAAAAACTTAAAGCGGCAAGCATATTAATTATTGGCGTGGGTGGTCTCGGCTCACCGGTTGGATTATACCTTAGTGCAGCGGGTGTTGGAAGATTAGGCATTGTTGATTTCGATATCGTCGATGAAACAAATCTTCAGAGACAAATCATTCACTCAACAAAAGATGTCGGAAGATCGAAGCTTGTATCTGCAAAGGAAAGAATTGAAGAAATAAATCCAAATGTAAAAGTCGAGACTTATGAAACCCGCTTAACATCTGGTAATGTATTTGATATAATCTCAAAATACGATTTGATTGTTGATGGTACAGATAACTTTCCAACCAGATATCTCATAAACGATGCATGTGTTCTTTTAGATAAACCTTATGTATACGGAAGTATCTTTCGCTTTGAAGGACAAGTTACCGTTTTCGATCCGAAAAAAGGTCCGTGTTATCGCTGCTTATATCCTGCACCGCCGCCGCCGGGTTTAGTCCCAAGTTGTGCGGAAGGCGGCGTGCTGGGAATTCTTCCGGGAATTATCGGATCACTTCAAGCCCTGGAAGCAATAAAATTGATTATCGGTAAGGGCGACCCGTTGATTGGAAGACTTCTGCTTTTTGATGCACTAAAATTGAAATTCAGAGAATTAAATTTTCATAAAAATCCCGATTGCCCTATTTGTGGAGACAATCCGACCATTCATGAATTGATTGATTATGAATTGTTCTGTAGTATCTCTCCTGAAACTGAAGAATTAAAAATAAGTGCTGATGAAATAACTGTTGAAGAATTAAAAGCAAAAATAGATTGCAGCGAGGATATTTTTATCCTTGATGTCCGGGAACCGCATGAATATGAAATATGTAATCTCGGTGGTTGTTTAATTCCGTTAAATGATCTCCCGAACCGAATGCACGAGCTTGATTCATCTAATGAAATTATTGCGCATTGCAAAACCGGACAAAGAAGTGCAAAAGCAGTTGAGTTTTTGAAACAAGCAGGATTCAAGAAAGTAAAAAATCTTTCGGGTGGTATAATTGCATGGACAAATAGAATCAATAAAAAAATGCCTAAGTATTAAGATGGAATTTTTAGTGTCAATATCAAAATTATGTATATAGCAATGAGTCCGCTCTGTTTGACGGATTCAATTCAGCATATTCTTGGAAGCTGCTCGCCGGAGATCATATCTACAATTCTTGAGCTTCCGATCATTGTTTTCATTGTAACCAGGCTTTTATTCTCGGCGGTTACACTACCAATGATGGAAGATTCTTTACCAAGTGGATGATTCTTCATCGCATCTAATACTTTACCGGCGTCGTCTTTCGGAACAAACACCAAAATTTTTCCTTCGTTAGCAATATACAAAGGATCCAAACCCAATATTTCACAAGCGCCTTTTACTTCTTCTGAAATAAGGATTTTATCTTCTTCTATAGCAATACCTACATTTCCTTTGTTCGCAATTTCGTTCAATGCGCTAGCTAATCCTCCGCGGGTCGGGTCCCGCATTACATTTATTTTCTTTGATGTTTTAAGAATTCTATCAATCAAGTCATTCAATGCTGCTGTATCACTTTTAATTGTTGTTTCGAATTCCAGTCCTTCCCTTGCGGATAAAATGGCAATTCCATGTTCAGCTATCTTTCCGTTTAATATTATAACGTCACCTGGTTTAACATTTATTGGTGATATGTCAATTCCGGTTTCAATAATTCCAATGCCCGAAGTGTTTATGAATATTTTATCGCCCTTACCTTTATTGACAACTTTAGTATCGCCGGTTACAATTTTTACTCCGGCTTTTTCCGCCGCTTGTTTCATCGAAAGTACGATCCTCCATAATTCTTCTATCTCAAAGCCTTCTTCAATTATAAATCCCACTGAAATGTAAAGCGGTTTAGCCCCGGAAACTGCAAGATCATTTACGGTTCCGTTTATTGCAAGGTCGCCAATATTTCCGCCGGGAAAGAAAATAGGTTGGACGACATAGCTGTCGGTTGTAAATGCTAATCTCACTCCATTAATATTAAACATTGCGCTGTCATGCTGAACATTCAAAAGTTCGTTATCGAACTGAGAAAAAAATATTTTTTGAATTAACTGATTTGATAATATACCGCCGCCGCCGTGCGCCAATAATATTTTATCATAATCGTTTTTGGGGATTGGGCAGGCAAGGTTAAAATCTGTTTTATCCATAATTATTCTTTTATTTTTCCAAAATAAAAATGCTTACTTTTTGTAACGAAAATACGCTGCACAAGTTCCTTCCGAAGAAACCATCGGTGCGCCTAAAGGATGCTCCGGCGTGCAAAGCGTTCCAAATGCAGAACAATCTACAGGTTTTTTGTATCCCTGCAAAATTTTTCCCGCAATGCAAAGATTGGATTCTTGTTTCTCAATTTCATGTACATCGAATATCTTTTCTGCATCAAAATCAGCAAAGGATTCTTTTAGCTTCCAACCACTCATTGGTATCGTTCCAATGCCTCTCCATTTTCTATCAACAGTTTGAAAGACTTCCGATAGAATTTTCTTGGCAGCTTTATTACCTTCCTTTATAACAGCGCGGCTATATTGATTTTCAACTTCAAATTTTCCTTCTTCTAATTGCTTTACCGCTGCATATATTCCCTGGAGTATATCAACAGGTTCAAATCCGGTAACGACAATCGGGATTTTATATTTATTAGCTAAAGGAATATATTCTTCATAACCCATAACTGTGCAAACGTGTCCCGCAGCCAAGAATCCTTGAATCGAAGTATCTGGTGAAGAAAGTAAAGCCTCAATTGCCGGGGGAACTAAAACTTGTGAGCACAGAAGAGAATAGTTTTTAAGCCCGCGTCTTTTTGCTTCTAATACCGACATTGCATTAGCGGGCGCGGTAGTTTCAAAGCCAACACCAAAGAATACAATTTTTTTATCCGGATTATTTTCAGCCAGCTTGACGGCATCGAGCGTAGAGTAAACCATTCTCACATCTCCACCGTTTGCTTTTACGTTCAACAAATCTAATCTTGAACCAGGGACACGAAGCATGTCGCCAAATGAAGTAAAAATAACATCTCTCTTTGATGCAATATCAATCGCTTTATCAATCATTTCCAATGGTGTTACGCAAACGGGACAGCCGGGACCATGAAGTAAATTTATCTCCTTGGGAATTAATTCTTCAATATTGTACTTCATTATTGTATGTGTTTGCCCTCCGCAGACTTCCATCAAACTCCAGGGCTGTGTTAATATTGATTTTATCTTTGCTACTAAATTTTTTACTATAAGAGAATCTCTATATTCATCTACATATTTCATTTTAATATCTAATTTTAATTGTTTGCCTCAAAGTCTTCCGGGTCTTCATCCATATCTCTCAACATTTTTAAGGTTTCTTCCGCCCCCTCTTCATCAATTTTATTCAATGCGAATCCTACATGGGCTAAAATGTATTCTCCTACTTTAGGCTCTGATATCCAGTCGATGCAAATATTCTTTACAACACCGCCAAAATTTACTTTAGCCATTTTTAGATTCGGATTGCTTTCATCGATAGATTCAATTTTACCGGGAACTGCTAAACACATTTTTTAAATCTCCGTTTATTAAATTTCGATTTTCTTTCTTTGAGCTTAGATAAGCAATTTGTCCCAACGATATCCCTCCGTCATTAGGCGGTACGCGCTGATGTCTGTAAACTTTAAATTTATTTTGCTCAAGAAGTTTAACAGTTCTCTCTACCAAAAAAGCATTTTGAAAAACGCCGCCGCTCAAAATTACTTTCTCTTCCTTAATGTTCTCAGCAACATCCAGAACTATTTGTGCAAGCGTGTTGTGAAACTTTGCTGAAATAACAGATGAATCAATACCTGTTAATTTGTCTTTCAAAATTTGCTTTATGGTTTCTTCCCAATCAACAATGAATTTGTCTTTATAATTAATGAAGAATGAATATGATCCTTTTATATTGGGGTCAGCAACAAACTCCAACATCATTGCTGATTGTCCTTCATAGTTTGATACCTGCGCAATATCGATTAGGGATGAAATTGCATCAAAGATTCTTCCGACACTCGACGTTAAGGGACAATTAATTTTTTTGTTTAACATTTTTTGGATTAACAAGATTTCCTTTTTCTCAAAATACTTATATGTGCTGCTAATTGTTTTATCGAAAAGATCATCTCCAAATATTTCATAAAGCAATCCGGCGCTTGATCGTTTAGGCTCCTTAACGGCTCTTTCGCCGCCGGGTAATCTGAATTGTCTGAACTGCCCGATATGCTTATAAGAATCTCCCTTCGAAATAAAAAACTCTCCACCCCAAATCGTCCCATCTAATCCATAGCCTGTTCCATCCCAGGCAACTCCAAGAGCATTTCCTTCAACCTGGTTCTCGGCTCTGCATGAAGCGACATGCGCATAATGATGCTGAACAGAATAAAAATTTTTATTTAATGACTTAGCATATTTTGTTGACAGATATTCGGGATGACTATCACACACTACTTGATCTGCATCTACTTCATATAGTTTTTGAAAATCTTCTATTACAGTATTAAAACAATTAAATGCCTCAATGGTTGATAAGTCCCCGATATGCTGGCTTATAAACACATTATCTTTTACTTTAAGTGCAACCGTATTCTTCAAATGCCCACCAACAGCAAGAATAGATTTTTCGTAGTTACTATTTTTCAATTTTATTGGAAGCGGAGCATAACCTCGGGCTCGCCTTATTACCATTTCTCTATCCATTACAACTCGAACAATAGAATCATCTACATGACGAACTATCGGTCTATTATGCACCAAAAAATATTCTGCAATTTCTTTTAACCGCTTCAGTGCTTTATATTCATCTATACAGATAGGTTCTTCAGAAAGATTCCCGCTTGTAGCTACTATAGGAAAATTTAATCCCTTCATTAAAATATGATGAAGCGGTGTATAAGGAAGCATGACTCCTAAATAGGGATTTGCTGGCGCTACGAGTTCACTTACTATTTTTGTGTGCAGCTTTTTCTTTAGCAAGACGATAGGTGATTCCGGAGAAAGCAGAAGTCTTTCCTCAAAAGGAGAAACCTCGCATACCTGCTTCACAAATTCCAGGTCTGGAAACATAAGTGCAAATGGTTTTTCTTCCCTGCACTTTTTAAATCGTAAATTGCTTACCGCTTTGTCATTTCTTGAATCAACAATCAATTGAAAACCGCCAAGACCTTTAAATGCTATTATTGATCCTTGTTTAATTTTATTTGCAGCTTCAACTAAAGCCGAATGATGAGCAGATAAGATATTCCCTTTATCATCCCAAAGTTCCAAATGCGGTCCACACTTTGGACAAGCAATCGGCTGCGCATGAAATCTTCTATTCAAAGGATTCTCGTATTCCTTCCGGCAGTCTTCACACATTTCAAATACTTTCATAGACGTATTGGGACGGTCATAAGGCAGCGATTCGATTATGGAAAATCTCGGGCCACAGTTTGTGCAATTAATAAAAGGATATAAGAATCTCCTGTCGTTTGGATCGAACATTTCTTTTAAACATTCCTTGCATACAGCAATGTCTGGCAGAATTAATGCCGTGGTTTCATTATTCTTCTCACTCTCTTTGATTTCAAATTCACGATAACCAACCGGATCGAGGAATGAGAATTCAAAACTTGTAATTACCGAAAGAGATGGTCTCTCTTTTTCTATTCTTAAAATAAATTCATCTAAAATATTTTTATTGCCTTCCGCTTCTATGAAAACACCTTGTGAAGAATTTAGAACATACCCATTTAAGTTCATTTCTTTTGCAAGCCGGAAAATAAAAGGACGAAAACCAACGCCTTGAACAGCGCCCATGATTACTATGTGAACTCTTGATTCCATTATTTTTTCAGATGCGATTGAAGCCATTCAATCCATTCGTTTAACCCTGTATCTTTTGTGCAAGATATTTCAAATATCTTAAGATTGGGATTTATACTTAAAGCATTTTTCCTTAACGTTTCTAACGAACATTTAACGTAAGGAAGTAAATCTATTTTATTTATTACAAGAGCCGAAGCATTCCTGAACATCGCCGGATATTTTAATGGCTTATCATCACCTTCCGTGGTGCTTACAATTACTACTTTTAAATCTTCTCCTAAATCATAACCTGCCGGACAAACCAGATTACCGACATTTTCTATAACAAGTAAATCAATTTCTTTCTCTTCCAATTGCTTGTATGCATCTTTTACAAGATTAGCCTCAAGATGGCATGAGCCGTTAGTAATAATTTGAACTACAGGTATATTAAAAACTCCTATCCGCTCGGCGTCAAGACTAGTTTGAACATCGCCTTCTATCACGGCAATGTTGAATTTATCTTTCGCGAGATTTATTGTTTGCTCAACAAGGCTGGTTTTTCCAGAACCTGGTGAGCTTACTAGATTTATCGAAAATATATTTTTCTCTTGAAATGAATGACGAATCTCATTTGCTATTGCATCATTCTTCTCAAGTATCTTTCTTTCAACAGTTATAACGGACATATTTACTCCAAATTATTTTCGAATAATTCAATTTCCGAAATTAACAGCTCAGTTCCCGATTCAATCTTTATTTCACTGCTGTTACAGTTTGGGCATAAAAAAGAAATATGATCAGTCTCCGAATTCTTACCGCATTTCATGCAATTAATTCTGATTGGAATTTCTTCAATTATTAGTTTAGATCCGTTTAGTGGTGTGTTATCAATTAATGATTCATAGCAAAAAAGAAGTGAATCAGGCAATATGTTACTTAACCTGCCAATTTTTATCGTTATTGATTTTACATGTACATTATTTTCTTTTGGTAAATATTGTCTTGATATATTAACTATTTCTTCAGCAACTGAAAGCTCATGCATGATTCAATTTCCGGAAATAAATTATAAAAATAACCGTATATAACCTTTACCGGTAGACAAGGTACTAAAACTAATTAGCATTGTTTCTTAAATCCTTAAACCGGAATTGGAAACTTTTTCAATCTTGATTTCATTTACGAAAAATTTCTAATATCAAAATAAACATAAGAATTATTATTTAATGTCATTTGTTATTAGTCACGTTCTGAATTTATCGTTTAATTGATTGAGATCATATATATATTGTATTATTTACAATTAATCACTATTTTATAAACACTATTTAGTTAAAGTGGAAGAGTTCATTTTGTAATTATTTTTCATTTGAATTTAAACCTTTATTAAATCAGCTTGCGGAATTCATGACAAAACTTACAATAAACTTAGGCGATAAAGCCACTATTAAATCTAGTGACATTATTCTCCTGTTTAATGCCCTCAGAAGTGCTGGCTATAGTGTAATTGGTCCTACTATCCGTGAAGGTACTATAGTTTACGAGGAATTGACTTCAATTGATGATTTGCCGGTTGGCTGGACAGATGAGCAGGAAGGTGGTTCTTATCGTCTTAAAAAACGTTCAGACAATGCTTTCTTTGGATATAATGTTGGCCCGCATTCTTGGAAGAAATTTTTATTTCCTCCGTCGCTGCGTTTATGGAATGCTAGAAAAAATGGAAACAATTTTCAAATCTTACCTGAGAATAATGATACCCCGAAATTTGCTTTTATAGGTGTGCGAGCTTGCGAACTTCATGCTATGGCGGTTCAAGATAAAGTTTTCATGAATGGCACTTATATTGATCCTGTTTACAAATCTCGCCGTGAACATGCTTTCATTGTTGCTGTAAATTGTGGGCAAGCAGGAAACACTTGTTTTTGTACTTCAATGAAAACTGGTCCTAAGGTAACTTCCGGTTACGATTTATCTTTAACCGAAATTATACAAGATGAGATTCATTACTTTCTGGTAGAAGTCGGATCTGAGATAGGCGCCGAAATTTTAAATCAAATACCTCATGAATCTGCAGAAAATAAAGATATTGAGTCCGCCGACCGGATTGTTGAAGAAACTGCAAAAAATATGGGGCGTACGTTAGACACAAACAACTTAAAAGAATTACTTTATAATAATTATGATAACCCAAGGTGGGATGATGTAGCCAATCGCTGTTTAAGCTGCTCAAATTGCACTATGGTGTGTCCTACTTGTTTTTGTACTACTGTTGAAGATGTAACGGATTTGAAAGGCGAAAATTCTGAACGCTGGCGGAAATGGGATTCATGCTTCACAGTTGACTTTTCTTACATTCATGGCGGAAGCATTAGATCAACCGTTCGTTCACGGTATCGCCAATGGCTTACTCATAAACTTGCAACCTGGATCGATCAATTTGGTTCTTCCGGATGCGTTGGATGCGGAAGATGTATTACCTGGTGCCCTGTGGCGATTGATTTAACTGAAGAAGTCAGTATAATAAGGCTGTCTAATAATAATTCTGAAAGCTTGTCTTCTGATAAGTCAGACTTTCGGGAAAAACATAATCATTAAATAATTTCTAAGGAGATTATAGAATGGAAAACCTCGAAAAAATTTTGGCAGAACATCCATTTCTGCAAGGTCTTGAATCTCACTATCTGGATTTAATAGTTGGCTGTGCATCAAACGTTAAATTTGATGCCGGGCAATTCATATTCCATGAAGGCGAAGAAGCTAATCAATTTTACGTCATTAGGAATGGAAAAGTAGCTTTGGAAATTTTCAGCCCGGAACGGGGAGCGATTGAAATTGACACGCTCGAGGAAGGCGATGTGCTTGGTTGGTCATGGCTTATTCCGCCTTATCACTGGCGATTCGACGCCAGGGCTGTTGAACTCACCAGAGCAATTGCGCTTGACGGTAAATGCCTTCGGAACAAATGTGAAGAGGACCATGATCTCGGTTATCAACTTCTGAAAAGATTTGCTCATATAATTGAACAGCGTCTCCAATCAACAAGATTACAACTTTTGGATGTATATGGCACACACTCTTGACAACGAATTTATTAATCCAAATTCTCAAATAAAATCTCCTCCGGATAAAGATCCTATGCTGCCATGCTTGTTCTCAGTAGAGCAGGTAAAAAAGGAAACACACGATACATTTACTTTTTATCTATCTCCATGCGAAAACAAAATAAGTTTTCCCTTTCAACCTGGTCAGTTTAATATGCTCTATATTTTTGGCAATGGGGAAGTGCCAATCTCAATCAGTGGCAATCCATCCGATGAAGATAGGCTGGTTCACACTGTCCGGCTGGTTGGCCCCGTTACTAGGGCAATGAAGAATTTAAAACGCGGTGATGTTTTAGGTGTAAGGGGACCCTTCGGCAATTCCTGGCCGGTTTATGAAGCAATTGGTAATGATGTTATTGTTGTTGCCGGCGGTATTGGACTTGCGCCGCTTAGACCTGTTTTATATAAATTACTTTCACAAAGAGATAAATACGGTAAGATCGTTTTACTTTACGGAACTAGAACGCCGGAAGACATATTGTTTAAAAGGGAATTAGAACAATTACGCTCACGTTTCGATCTTGAAGTCCATGTTACCGTCGATCGTGCTCAACAATCATGGAAAGGAAATGTAGGTGTAGTAACTAGGCTAATTCATAAAGCTACTTTTGATCCGCTGAATTCGATTGCTGTTGTCTGCGGTCCTGAAGTTATGATGAGATTCACCGCTCTTGAACTTGAAAAACACGGAGTTCCGTCCGATCGTATTTACATTTCTATGGAGCGTAATATGAAATGTGCAATTGGATTTTGCGGACACTGCCAGTTAGGTCAAACTTTCATTTGCAAAGATGGTCCTGTATTTAGATACGATTTCATGCATACTTATCTTACAAAAAGAGAAATTTGATATGTCGCAAAAAAGAAAACCAAAGTTAGCCGTTTGGAAATTCGCTTCATGCGATGGCTGTCAGTTAAGTCTTCTTGATTGTGAAGACGAACTATTAGCCATAGCTGGTGAAATTGAAATTGCAAATTTCCCGGAAGCCTCACGTGCCGTTATAAAAGGACCTTATGACGTTTCTCTTGTGGAAGGATCTATAACTACTCCCCATGATGCAGAACGGATCCATCAGGTGCGACGCTCTTCAAAGTTTTTAATTACAATTGGCGCATGTGCTACCGCCGGCGGTATTCAAGCCCTTAGAAATTTCAAAGATGTAAAAGAATTTATTTCCGTGGTTTATGCAGTTCCAGAATATATTGAGACGTTAAATAAATCCACACCTATTTCTGATCATGTTTCTGTTGACTTTGAATTAAGAGGTTGTCCCATCAACAAACTTCAGCTTGTTGAAGTTTTAAGCGCTTTTTTGAATGCAAGAAAACCAAATATTCCTCCTTACAGTGTTTGCATTGAATGTAAAAGACGTGCAACTGTTTGTGTTATGGTTGCTCACGGTACGCCTTGTTTAGGACCCGTAACACAAGCTGGTTGCGGTGCTATTTGTCCCTCATATAACCGCGGCTGCTATGGCTGCTTTGGGCCAAAGGAAACTCCAAATACAAGTTCTCTCGGCGACCACTGGAATAAACTTAGTGTCGATAATGATGGCATCATAAGAGCTTTCAGAGGATTTAACGCTTATGCAGATGCTTTTCGGAAGGAGAGTGAAATACGTGAAAAGTAAAACTATAAAAGTCAATTATCTTTCCAGGGTTGAAGGTGAAGGTTCACTTTATATAAAAATAAAAGAGAATAGTGTAACGGATGTTAAATTTAAAATTTTCGAGCCGCCTAGATTTTTTGAAGCTTTTCTTCGCGGAAGATCTTTCGATGAGGCGCCCGATATTACTTCTAGAATTTGTGGTATTTGTCCAGTCGCTTACCAGATGAGTTCCGTCCATGCTATGGAAAATGCTTTTGGTATTAAAATTAATGAACAAATTCGTGCTTTAAGAAGACTCCTTTATTGCGGAGAGTGGATTGAAAGTCATGCACTACATGTCTACATGTTACATGCCCCCGATTTTCTGGGCTATGATGATGCTATACAGCTTGCTAAGGATTATCCCGATATTGTACAACAAGGTTTGCAGTTAAAAAAAATTGGGAATGAGATTGTTACACTTTTAGGAGGAAGAGAGATTCATCCGATTAATGTCCGTGTCGGTGGCTTTTATAAGGTACCGGCAAAAAGGCAGCTTTTGGAATTAGCAGAGAAACTTAAGAAGACACGCGATACTGCTTTTCAAACTGTAAAATGGGTCTCTACTTTTACATTTCCGGACTTTGAGGAAGATTATGAATTTGTATCCATCTCTCATCCTGATGAGTATCCTTTTAACGAAGGAGACTTAATCTCTAATAAAGGACTAAATATTTCTATCGATAAATATGAAAATCTTTTCGTTGAAGAACATGTATCCCACTCAAATGCCCTTCATTCTTACTTAAAAGGTCATGATCCTTATTTGGTGGGTCCCCTTGCTCGTTATAATCTAAATTATGATAAACTTTCTCCTCTTGCTCATGAAGCAGCTAAAATAGCTGGACTAACTAAAGGATGTTTTAATCCATTTAAGAGCATTATTGTCCGCAGCATCGAATTAGTTTACGCTTGTGATGAATCTATTCGTATCATAGAAAATTATGAGATGCCCGATAAGCCTGCTGTAGATGTTCATCCCCGTGCTGGTATTGGGTATGGATGCACTGAAGCGCCTCGCGGAATTCTCTATCATCGGTATAATATCGATGATAATGGTATGATACTTAATGCAAAGATAGTTCCGCCAACTTCACAAAATCAGAAAAGAATTGAAAAAGATCTTTGGAATTTTGTGCCGGGGCATCTTAATCTTGAGAATGATAAACTAACCTGGCACTGCGAACAATTAGTTCGCAACTATGATCCATGCATTTCATGTGCAACTCATTTTTTAAAATTTGAAATAGATCGGTCTTGATTTATTTTTTCAATTACTCTCTCTTATAATGCTCGACTCTGCTTTACATAATGGTAAAATAATAGTTTTCGGTGTCGGAAATTTTTACCGGTCAGATGATGCTGTTGGACTGATTGTTTTAGAGAAATTAAGATCCCAAAACCTGCGCGGTGTCCTACTCATAGAAATAGTTGGCGATGGGTTATCTCTTATTCAAGAATGGACAGAGAGAGATAAAGTTATAATTATTGATGCGGTATCTTCTGGTTCATCACCGGGTACAATTTTTAGGTTTGATTTATTAAAACAGCAGATACCAAATAAAAAATTTCATTTTTCTTCCCACACCTTTGACATAATATCTGCAATTGAATTAGCTGTCCAGCTTAAAAAACTACCTTCAGAATTGAGACTTTTTGCAATTGAAGGAAAATCCTTTGGCTTTGGTAGTGTCATATCTCCTGAAGTATTCGAGGCTTCTAAAATAGTTGCGCATGACGTGATGGATTTATGTAAAGCCCATCAGATAACAATAAAAAGTGAATAATAAAGGACGAAATTTAAGAATGAGATTAAAAGCCAATAAATTAAATATGAAATTTCTACCGGGAATTGTGCCTATTCAAAACTCCATCCGCGTTACAAATAGCTAAAAATCGCTGAAATCAAAAGAATTCTTTCCTTATCTTTACCCTGCAAATTTCAATAAATTGAATAGACAGATGTTAAAATCCTTACTATTATTCTTACGGAAATTATTTTTAACTAAATCACAATTGATATTAGAAAATGTTTTTTTACACAAGCAACTAGAAATTTATCAACGGAACGATCCTAAGTTAAAAATTAGTGGATCTGATAGAATGTTTTTTAGTCTTATGAAAAATATTCTAACAAATTGGAAGGAAAGACTTTTCATAGTAAAACCGAATACTATTATGACTGTAATTATGAGTGGACGAAACGAAGAGACAGTATACTCTCACTTACAAGGATTAAGTATTCAGAGTTTCTGCTAACAGTAAAATTATTTGAGCTAGAACTAAACGCAACACTTACTTCTAAAAAATTAAAAATAAATTATAAAACAGTAATGCTGTTTTTTAATGTGTTTAGAAGTTGTCTCAATGATTTATCTTTATCAAAGCTAGATCAGCATTCAAAAATTATGAAAGGGATAGTAGGGCAAATCGGCATTCGGCTAATCAAAGAGAAAATATTTATAAGCTTTAATCAGAACAATGATGAGCAGAAAGATTCTTTAATTTTGATTACTCGAAGTAGAATACAGAATAGTTCTGCTTATTATAATTTTGAAACTTATCGTCCAAACAAAAGATTATCGAAATATTTAACTAATAAAAAATTTTCTCAACTTGGAATATTTTGGTGATTCGCAAAACCAAGGCTAATGAATTTTAAGGGAACTAATGAAATAACCTTAATCCTTTATTTGAAGGAATTAGAATTTAGATATAATAATTCTCGAGATAATTTGTTCGAAATATTGCTATCGAAAATTCAGCTAAATTTCAAGGCTGGTGAGATAATGCCTATAAACGACAAAAAATAATTTTCTAATAAATTTCTATAATCAAAATCTTACTAGGAACTATTTTTTCTATTGTTTTTATTGTATCTATTGTATGAAAATTCAACAAAAAAGCCTTAAACCAGCTAAAATGAACTGCGTTTAAGGCCTAATTTGTACTAGCGGAGAGACAGGGATTCGAACCCCGGAAGGACTTACATCCTTAACGGTTTTCAAGACCGCCGCATTCAACCACTCTGCCATCTCTCCAGTTAGAAAATTTTTGATCGTCAAATTTTCCAAAAACAAATATATGAATACTTTTTTTTATGACAAAGGAAAAAAGCTTACTTAACCAATATCGTCCAAAAAAAATTATATGCCGTCCAAAATAAACCTTCGAGGTTTTCCCAAACCTCGAAGGTTTTGCTCAAAATACGACTAAAATATTAATATAAGGCACCTCTAACGATAGTGAACTCCATCCCTCCACTATTCCATCCCTCCACTGCTCCACAATTCCTTTTTTTTTTGTAATTTTATGTACAGTTTAATACAAGAGAATTTTATGAGCGATCTTTCCGATTTCAAATTGTTTGCAAAGCATCTCGCTGAATTAAGCGGCACTGTGATAGCTAGTTATTTTAGAAGCAATATTCAAATCGATTCCAAAAGCGATAACTCCCCCGTTACTATTGCCGATAAAAGCGCCGAAGAATTAATGCGCCTTGAAATTATGAATGAATTTCCCCAGCATGGCATTATTGGAGAAGAATTCGGCACTTATAATGATTCCGCAGAATACAAATGGATCCTTGATCCTATTGACGGCACAAAAAGTTTTATCTGCGGCGCCGTTACTTTTGGAACATTGATCGCTCTAGTAAAAAATGATAAGCCAATTCTTGGTGTTATAAACCAACCGGTGCTAAATGAATTTTTAATCGGTGATAATTATTCATCTGAATTAAATGGACAAAAAGTTCATGTAAGAAATTGCGATTCACTATCCGAGGCAGTTCTTCTTACGACTGACCATCTGGATATAAAAAAATATCAAGACATAAATAAGTTTGATAAGCTTACCGGAAAAGTTAAACTTTATAGAAATTGGGGCGACTGCTTCGGCTATTACCTCGTAGCCACAGGCTTTGCCGATATTATGGTCGATCCCATAATGAATTTGTGGGACAAGATGGCTTTGATCCCGATTATTAACGGTGCCGGCGGTACAATTACAAATTACTATGGCGGTGATCCGCTTATTGGAACAAGTATTATCGCTACGGGCGGCAGCATCCATAAAGAAGTTATAAACACTCTAAATTTATGAACGGATCCCATGTTCACAAAATAAATTAGAACAAGAAATAATATTAACACTTAAGTTTTTGTTTTTTTTTGCCCCAAATGGAATTACCGAAACCTCCGTCAAAGAATATTTCTCAACGATTTTTCCATCTAACATGTTCCATACTCCATATCCCTTCTTCCATTGCGGCTTGTCGCGGGTCAGGCATTTCTATTTTTTCTTGATTCACTTATTTTAATTTTATATGTTTAATATAGTCAATCATTAGTTTGACTTTCTAAATCTTATAATTTTATAGCAGATACCTTCTAATTCTACATAGCCATTCTAAAAAAGGGAAAGCAAATCATGCCCCATTCCTCAAAACTTTCTGAATACACTCTGAATACACTCTGAATGCACTGTGAATGCACTCATCTAGTACTGATCTCCCTTTTAACTTCTATCCGTTCCATACCTATCTTATCATTCTGAAGCAAAACCTTATCTGTCAAAATACACTGCAAGGTAGACTTTTATTTTCTCTTTAACCGTGTTGAATAAAAATGAAGGTTGCTTTATGCCGAAGTCGGACAGCTCTATAAAGAAAGTCGATTTTAATTTTAACAGCTTTCCGTAATTAAAAAGATTCCCAACAACTGTAAAAGGCTTTGATACGCCGTGCAGCGTAAAAGCTCCTGAGGCTTTTATACGATATTCTGATGAAGAAACCGAATCAATGGAAATTATCTTACCTGAAAATTTAGCCGTAGGATATTTCATTGTTTCAAGATATGAGTCCCGCATGTGACTATTACGCAAGCCAATACCGGTATCAAGGGAATCAAGCGAAACAATCAAGTCAACTGAGCTTTGCTTTAATGAATTTTGTAAACCTGATACTATCTTTCCGTCAATAGCATCCGTCGTTCCTTCAAAGCTATTAAAAGTAGCAGCAGCATAAAATCTTACAATGTTAGTATTTGAATGATCAACCGTTAGAACTTGGGCATTGCAAAACGACGTAATGAGGAAGGGAAGAACCACCAATATTTTTTTCATGTTAAAATCCATTTAAAATTGTATAAACATAGATGGTTGATTATGAATTATAGAATCACTCAGTTCAATATTTAGCTAAGAGAAAAACTGCCAAAGTAAGAAACGCTCCGGCAAAAGCCCAAAGTTTTTGCTTTTTAGTATTGAAGATCAATATCATTGTCATTATGGAAACAATAAAAAGAAGAACCGAACGCTGATCAAATATATCTGTCAGCGGCACACCGCCCTTTCCGATTACCCCAATCTCAACGCCTTTTTTTACTGTGTTAAAAACTAAAGTATAGCTGAAAAACGAAATTGCTGTGAATATAGAAAGTTTTTTTATCTTTGGCTTTTCACTGAAGGATTCCAACGCAGTCCGAACGCTTAAGATTAAACCTGCAAAGAGAGTAATAAAATAGAATTGGACTATTTCATCCGGCACCGGATTTAAGAAGGTTAAGAGAACATTTGTCTTTACTGGCAAAAGGTATGTTTTATTCTGATCGAAAATCTTTACTCGATATTCAATCAGAGTCATCGGTTTCTGCTGAGGAATAACAGCGTATAATGCTTTGCCGGTATCTGTCATTTCTATAGTTTGCCATCCGGAACTGCCGTTCTTATCACGCCAAAACAGATTTCCCTTTAACCCGCTAAAATCACTAACAACCCAAACTTTGTAACCCGTTTTAGTCCTTGCCTTTTTATCAAAGCTGAAGGAAAAACTACCTTCTTTTGCATCAATAGTTCCGCTTACCGGATAATCAATTGAAGAAATACGCTGGGCATAACTTACTAGGAAAGTAATTACAATAGCAGATAACCATAAAATAAGAGATTGTTTCATAAAAAATATTTTCTTTATAATATTAGCACTTATCCGCCTTCGGCGGAAAAAATCCCACTAATATTGGTGTCATTTCGACGACCCTGCCTGGCGAGGCTGTTGCACAATTCCAAAATGTCATTTCGACCGGAGGGCCTGCCCCGTTTGCGGGGAGAAATCCCATGTATAGCGCTGTCATTCATATTGTTATCCCCATCTCCCGTTACGCCTTTCCCAGCTATGAATATTAGATTTCCATTTATTTATAACTAATTTAATAAAATAAATGTTTTTCCCATTTGATATTCGACAAAAAGAATCATTATCAGCGGCTTGCCGCGTTGTGTGATATTAAACTTAACAAATCTTGAACAAAAGAATTAGATTTGAAATAAAAATTTAGGTAGTATAAACTCGATGAATAGTTCTATTAAAATTTTTGATTCTCCTCCACAGCTAGCATTAAAACTTGCAGAGGAATTCAAGAATGAAGTTGAAAGAAAATCCGGCAATATTTATATTTCAATTTCCGGCGGAAGCACACCTAAAATATTTTTCCGGGAATTAACCCTGCCTCCGTTTGGCAATAACATAGATTGGAGCAAAGTTCATTTGTTTTGGTCCGACGAAAGATGCGTCCCACCTTCCGATTCCGGGAGTAATTACGGTATGACAAAGAAAAATTTATTAGACTTTATACAAATCCCCGCAGAAAATATTCATAGAATTATAGGAGAATCTCATCCGGAAAAAGAAGCAGTGCGTTATTCAAAAGAGATTGATAAAGTATTACCGCGGGACAAAAGTAATTTTCCTCAATTTGATTGGGTATTTCTTGGAATGGGAGAAGATGGGCACACTGCTTCGCTCTTTCCGAATGCGGATCTTTTATATAGCTGTTCTAATATTGCAGGCGTTGCAATACACCCGGTTAGCGGTCAAAAAAGAATCTCTTTGACGGAAAGAATTATCAATAATTCTAAACGAATAAGTTTTGTAGTTACAGGAACAAACAAAGCATCAACTCTTAAAGAGATTTTAGATGGTCTGCCGGAGAGTAAAAATTATCCCGCCTCTAGTATAAAGCCCTTGAACGGAAATCTCGACTGGTGGATTGATAAAGAAGCTGCATTTTATTTATAACATTATTTTTCTAATTTTCATAGAAGCTGATAAATCATTTTAACAATCTTTGATGAAAAATAACCTTGTGGCTAATCCGAAACTTTACGAAATAAATACTAGAGTATGGATAAAACAATTCGGCGAGCAGACCATACTCTCAGGCATTCCGGAAAATTATTTCGAAAACCTGGCGAACAAGGGGATAAATATAATTTGGTTAATGGGCATCTGGAAAACCCCTGTAAGCCTGATAGAAAAAACTTGCTTTACTCCCGATTTAGTTTCTGCTTATACCAAAGCATTGGGTAATTGGAAAAAAACAGATGTCATTGGATCACCATTCGCAATTGACGATTATGTTGTAAACCCTCTCTTAGGTAAAGCCGATGATCTTTTGAAGTTAAAAGATAAGTTGAATTCATTTGGATTGAAATTGTTCTTGGACTTTATTCCTAATCATTTTAGTGCCGCCACAAGATTCCTCAAAAGCAATCCTGAGATTTTTCTTAGCGGAGATGAAGAATTGTATTCTAAAGATCAGTTTACCTTCTTTAAATCTCCTAATGGAGAAGATAAAATATTTGCCCATGGGCGCGATCCCTTTTTTCCTGCTTGGGAAGATACCGTTCAGGTTAATTATTTTAATAATGATGCAAGAAATTTTATGACGGAAAATCTTCTTAGAATTTCCGAATTGTGTGACGGTGTCCGGTGCGATATGGCAATGCTTGAGTTAAGCACTGTCTTTGAAAATACCTGGCTTGGAGTCTTGAATACACAAAATTACCTAAAACCCAAAAACGAGTTTTGGGGTGAAGCCATTCAAACTGTAAAAAAAAGAAATCCTAACTTTGTTTTTCTTGCCGAAGCGTATTGGGATCTTGAATGGCAACTGCAACAATGCGGGTTTGATTATACCTACGATAAAAGACTAACCGACCGCTTGGCATCTAACGAAGTTCTCGATGTTAAAGCCCATTTGAATGCTGATAAAACTTTCCAACTAAAATCAGTAAGATTTTTAGAGAATCATGATGAAGAAAGAGCTGTTGAAAGGTTTGGTTTGAAGGAATCATTAGCCGCTGCAGTTTTAACTGGCACAATTCAAGGAATGCGGTTTTATTACGACGGGCAATTTGACGGAAAGAAGGTAAAGCTTCCTGTCCAACTTGGCAGAGAACCGTCTGAGAAACCTAATCTTTCCGTTAGAAAGTATTATGATAAGATACTGTTAATTACAAAAGAAAAAATATTTCAGGAAGGTAATTGGCAAATATTAAACGTGTTGCCAGTTTCACGGGATAATAATTCATTTGAAAATATATTTGCCTGGCAATGGGCAGATCAAAATGAAACCAGAATTGTTGCAATAAATTATTCCGTTACTACATCTCAATGCCGGCTCAAGTTTGAAGTAAAGTCAAATCAAACAGAAATATTATTAATCGATTTACTTAATGAAACTCAATATGTTAGGGTTGCTGACGAAATAAAAACCATTGGGCTTTTCATTGAACTTAAAAGTTATCAGAGCCATATTTTTAAGATCGGAAAAGTTAGTGAAACCCCCTCTTCCTTTTAACTTCCATCTCCTTACTGTATTGAAAAATTTAATTTACCATAACGCAAGTTGACCGCCGGTAAAGAAAAACGAATGTAATAACTTTTAGGACACCACCTTTTATCGATAATAAAAAACCACTTGTCGAAAAGATTAACTTTTATACTTGAATTCTACTACCAAGCACTTCCAAATTAAAAAAAAAGTTATATATTTAATGTATTAGTAAAGCATATTACGTATTTTTTAATAAAGTAATAAATCCTTTTTAGATTTAATCTTTAGTAGGAGTATCAAGATAATGGATCTATCATCATTAGTATTATCCGCAACAACAATTGTATTCGGATCATTCTTCGTTTTTATAGGTGGTTCCTATATCGTATACAAAATAAAGAAAAAGTAGATCCCTTTTCCTTTAGATTAAAAGATTCAGTAAAGCTAGTAAGGTTTTATTGAATCTTTTTCTATTTTAAACGTTTATATAATGAAGAAGGGGATATTTTTATCATCTTAATGGAAATTATATTTGCATATCTTACATAATAGTAATTGTTTATAATTAAATCTATGCAATTTGCACCCAAATTCTAATTTCTAGAATGGTGGGAAAATTATACGCCAAGTCGAATCGTCTGGCACAAAGAATAACTTCATTAAAATCGACCGATAAAAAATAAAACTAAATAAGATACTCCTTATACATTAACCGGGAATCATTTAAAAATAAAGGATAATCAAACGATAATAAATTTTTAATTCTTATGAAACCAAATTATTTTTGTAACATCATATAAATAAGAGAAAAAGAAATTATGGCACAGAAAAAAGTTAAACAGAAGGATAGGCAAATTGGAAAGAAACAGCCGGAGAAAAAACATTTAATAAATCCAAAGTATAAAAATACTTTTTGGACTATTGTCGTGTTGTTAATTTTATTAATATTCTTTATTGTAAACAATACCCGGACGGTAGCAAAACAAGGACCATATCCTCCCGGCTATGATTCGCAGAAAATGGAAAAACCAACTACGGTAGTAGATAAGAGATTGCAAATGGATACTCATATAAAAAAAACAAACTAAAGAAGAGGAAATAAGAATGATTAGAAAATTGTTTTTAGCTATTATTTTTTTGACTTCGTTCTCCATTTTTGGATGCAACAGAAATGCCAGCTCCGAAGATGTTAAAAATAATCCGCCCGTTACGGAAAATGAACAATATGTGCCTTCATCGTCAACCACATCAAAAGCTCCAAACTTTACTCTGGTAGATACACAAGGTAAGAAGATTACTTTATCAGATTACGCAGGAAAAGTTGTTATTGTAGATTTTTGGGCAACATGGTGCCCACCATGCAGAAGAGGAATTCCTGATTTAATCGATATCCAAAAACAATTCAAAAACAAAGTTGCTGTAATTGGAATTTCTGTGGATACAGATACTAAATCCAAGGTTGTTCCCTTTATGAAAAGTATGGGAATAAATTATCCTGTTGTATTTGCAAACTCGGAAGTTGTGCAAGCATACGGTGGTATTGAAGCAATTCCGACTTCTTTTATAATTGATAAAAAAGGAAATATTTCAAATCAGCATGTTGGCTTAACTGATAAAGGCGTTATTATTGACGAGATAAAAAAACTTCTCGGCAATAAATCTTAAGAATAATAACCAATCCCCGTATGTTGAAAGAACTACGGGGATTTCTATTTCCTTAGAAAATATAAAATTAGGCTAATTATTAGACTAAGAATGAGTGATGTAACTATCGGAAAGTAGAAAATAAAGTTTTTACCTTTTAAGAAAATATCTCCGGGCAGCCTTCCAAGAAGGGGGATCTTGTTGCCAAAAAACAAAAATAATCCTATAACAAAAATTATCAGACTAATAGAAATTAAAATCTTTCCAATTTCGTGTAATCCCTGGCTCATATTTATTTGTATCTTTATTTAGAAAATTGTAAAATTATCACAAAAATAATTATTTATATTTAATTGATGATCTTATCACATTTACATCCAAGTTTCTATAATTGAAACAGCCCAAAAATAGATATTTTCTTTAAATATGAAAATTCCATGCTTGATTTTCAGCTTAAGTAACCCGCTAAATTTATTTATGCTGATGATTGTTATACTAGGAGTTATTTATATTTTGTTCATAAATATTATTACTCGTCACCGCCAAAAACATCTTTTTGAGAAAAAAAAATTAGAGCTTCATAATGACAAGCTGATGGCTTTATTTGTAGAGCTTGATCCTAATCCTTTATTTCGATTTAATCTTGATGGCAATATTACATTCTCAAATAATGCGGGTCGCCTTCTTAATCCTAATTGTGAAATAACAGGTTTGCCTGTTAAGTCATTATTTACTGATTTGCCCGATCTTGATTTTAAGGAATTCATCTTAACTGGAAAAACTTATCAATGTTCGGCTCGAATAAATGATAACTTTTTTAATCTTATTCTAATAGGGATTCCGGAAATAGAACTAGGGAAAATATTTTGCAATAATACTACTGAACAAAAAAAGATAGAGGACGAGTTAATTCAATCAAGGGAAAATTTACGCAATCTTTCAAACCATATTCAAAAATTGCAGGAAGAAGAAAAGCAGAAAATCTCAAGGGAGCTTCATGATGGTTTGGGGCAAATACTAACTTCAATAAAACTTAATATAGAAACCATCATTAATGCATCGACTGATTATGAAGGAAAACGAGAGAGATTCAGGGATATTTCTAAATTGATAGATACTGCTATTTCCGAAGTCAAAGATATGTCATATCAGCTAAAGCCACGAATATTAGATGACTTTGGTTTAATTCCGTCGTTAAATACCCTTTGTAACGAAGTTGCTAAGAAGAGCGGTATATCTGGAAATTTTAAGTCTTTTAAACTAAACGATAGATTGAGTCCGGAAATTGAAACTGTCCTTTTCAGGATTGCACAAGAAGGTCTAAATAATATTGTTAAGCACTCTCATGCAAAAGAATTTAGCATTCAATTAGTAAAACACCCTGAATTTATTCGGTTGATGATTGAAGATGATGGACTTGGATTTGATATAAATAAAATATACTCGGATTTTTCAAAACAGAAGTGCATGGGCCTTATAAATATTAATGAAAGAGCTCTTTCAATTAATGGAAAAGTAATTATTGATTCACAAAATGGTGCAGGCACAGAAATTATTGTAGAAATTCCGTTGGAGTACAAACATGCGTAAAATTAAATTACTAATTGTGGATGATCACCTTCTTATTCGTATAGGCGTGATTAATCTATTAAAGAGTAACCCTTCCATTGATATCGTTGGCGAAGCTGAAAATGGTTATGAAGCAATTACTATGTTTGAAAAACTTAAACCAAACGTTGTATTAATGGATATTTCAATGCCCGATATTTCGGGAATTGAAGCGACAAAAAAAATTAAGGCAAAACATCCCCTAGCAAATATTCTTATTCTTACCATATTTGAAAATGAAGATTATGTATTTAATGCAATAAGAAATGGTGCATCCGGAGTTCTTCATAAAAATATTGGTCAAAAAGAGCTTATTGAAGCGATTATTACTGTTGCCGATGGTAAAAAATATTTTGGACAAGGTTTAACACAATTATTGATTGAAAATTTGATGAATAAGTACGAAGAGGGTATTAACCCTACCCCTAAAGAAAAAACGTTTTTGACGAAAAGGGAAATTCAAATATTATGCAGCATAGCTGAAGGTTTATCTGCTGAAAGCACGGGGGAAAGACTTAACATTAGTGCTAGAACTGTGGAAACGCACAAAACAAATATGATGCAAAAGCTTAACATAAATTCAACGGCTGCTCTTGCACTCTATGCTTTTGAGAGCGGGTATTATCCTAACAAAAAATAATAGCAAATTTCCAGTAGACCTATTTTATTCTTCCCAAATTCTTCCGCAAGATTCCTCTCCTCTAATTCCCTTGTGACTTTCATCTACGTAAAATTACGTAGGTAAAACTACGTAAAATTACGTACGTAAAATTACGTAGATAAAACTACGTAATTTTACTGATGTTCTTAATTGGACAATTATCTATTTTTGATGCTGATTTTAAACGGCTGGGCAGGGACCTCTGGGGGATTTGGGAATCGCTGTTTTGCAGTGTCAAACAGCGGTTCTCTTTTCGTATAAATAAATTAAAGTATTATGGTAAAAGAAAAATTACTAATTGTTGAAGATGATATTGATACTCAAAAATTTCTTAAATTGCTTCTCCAAAAATACTATGAGCTTGATATCTGTTGGTCTGATAATTCTTTTTATGAATTATTAACGAAAAATTCTTACGATCTAATTATTATGGATATTTCCATAAAAGGACGTAAAGATGGGATTCAATTAACAAATGAAATAAAAAATTCGCAGCTTTATAATCATATCCCCGTAATCTGTCTTTCCGCACACGTTCTTTATCAAGATATTCAAAATGCTTATGACGCCGGCGTAGATATTTTTCTCGGCAAACCGGTTAGCAATGAAATACTATTGCGCACAATTAAGGATATTCTGAATAAACATAGAGCTTGATTTTCTCACTCTTCATTTTAAAAATCACACTTTGAATATTATATTCAACTTGATATTTTAATCATAGTTTATTTTATCCTTAAAGCTAAGAGCTCAGAATCAATTGTTCTTAGGTCGGCGTGTAAATTTTGATCGCTAACATGACTCAACTTTTAAGCAATAGGAGGATTTAACATGGGAAATAATTATGATGTTAAAAAACCGAAAATTCTCATTACCGAAGATGACTTTGAAAATCAAAGATTTTTCGAAATGTTTTTGGAAAAGAATTTTGATGTGGAAATGTGCGACTCCGATCAAACTTTTTATGAGCATCTAAAGAAAACTAAATTTGACGTGATCTTAATGGATATTTCTCTTCGCGGTAAAAAGAATGGGCTGGAGCTTACAAAAGAATTAAAACAAACCCCTGGGTATGAAAATATTCCTATTGTATGCTTAACAGCTCATGCATTTAAAAAAGATAGAGATAGTGCCCTTGAAGCTGGCGTGAATGTTTTTCTAACCAAGCCGGTTGAAAATCATATTCTAATGGAAACTCTTTTAGGTGTTTTGAATAAGTAAATTAGGAAGTAAAAAGGGAATTGGTCTATTTACTTTCATAAAAATCTATAAACCCTTCCTCAGAAATTTTGGTTCTTCCAAAGTAAGCGTTAAAGATATTCTGTGTGTATTTCCCAAATCATTTTCTGCTGAGCTGAATCTTGCAAATGAATAATCAATATTAAGTTTTGGTAATTTGACCCCCGCTCCGATTGTAAATTGCTTTACATCGTTGTATCCGGCTCTTACGGAAATAATATTCTTATAACTATATTCTAATCCCGCATGCATATCAAAACTGACGGGACCCACATAAAATTCAGAAGCAAATTGTCTGTTTTCAAATCTTATATCACAATCTACAGCCGGAGTAAAAGTTCCCGCTAAAAATTGAACTTGGTATGCTGCACCAACTTTTGCCGTAGGAGAAATGAGTTCGTTCCTGCCGGTGCTCCAAGCTACTAAGGTCGTCGTAATGTCTTGTAAGTTTAGGCCAAGTGCAAAGTTTTCAAACGGAGTATACCAAGCCCCTATATCGAAACCAATTCCGGTTGCGCTGTATTCTGCAATATTTCTATGGATAATTTTTACATTCGCGCCATAATAAAATTTCTCTGAATATCTTTTTGCAAAGGTCAAATAAAACGCCCAATCCTGATCACTAAATTGTTTTATCTGATTGACATCTAGTCTTGCGTTTGGATTATTAATATCTGTTATATATTGCCCTGTGGTCGGATCATATAGCGCATTCCTTGTATCCGGAATGCCGTCGACGCCTAGACGAATAATGCTGAGCCCAAAGCTCATATCTTTTCCATAAGGAATTGCAACTGCAGCATAATCGTAATTTTCAAGGCTCCCAAATCTTTCATCATGCATCAACTCAATTTGAGGATAATTTATTCTCGCTAATGCTGCGGGATTATAATAACCTGCTGTTACATCGTTTGCGACAGCTACATAAGCCCCACCCATTCCAAGCGGTCTTCCTCCTACACCTATTGCCATGAATTCTCCTGCATATTTTCCCCAAACAGTTTGAGCATTTATGTAAGGAATAAAAATAATTGTACTTAGAATGACGAATAAAATTTTCTTAAGCATTAATGAAGGTTCCCATCATTGTATAATTAAAAATCTTTTGAAAAGATTGACAAATTGATATTGAAAATCAAGACTATTTTATGAAGTTAAATAGGCTGCCCCGAAAATATATTAAAATAATACTTTTGCTGCTATTTTCTTAATTACTCATCTTGCGCAGGATCTCCTATTGGAATAATGGAAATAATAGTCAATTCCATCACTCCATTTTTCCAACCGAACTGCCTGCCTGGAGTTTCTGTTGCACAACTTCCAGATGTCATATCGAAGGAGCTTGCCTACCGGCAGGCAGGTAATCGAGCGCCTGCCCCGTTTGCGGGGAGATATCCCACGTTCAACTTGTGTACTTAAGCTATACATGGGATTTCTCCCTCCGGTCGAAATGACATTTTGGAGTTGTGCAACACTCTCTGGAGGCAAGCCTGCCGGCAGACAGGCATTCCAAAGGTTGCGTAAAATGAGTTAATTATTTAGCCTTTGCCTGATTTGCTACCGCAGCAGCTTTCCTGGCTATTTCTTCTGCATTACCAAGATAGTAATGATTTAAGGGAATAAGCTTTTCATCTAGTTCATAAACAAGCGGTGTGCCTGTCGGAATATTTAACTCTACAATCTCGTCATCAGGAATTTTATCAAGATGTTTTACTAGCGCTCTTAAGCTGTTGCCATGTGCTACTATGATTATTCTCTTTCCGTTTTCAATTAAAGGTACAATTCTTTCTTCCCAGAAAGGAACTACTCTTTTCACAGTATCTTTAAGGCATTCTGTAACAGGAAGTTCAGATTCGGATAAACCTTTATATCGTGGATCATTCCCCGGAAATCTCGGGTCTGTTTTTTCTAATGCCGGTGGTTGAATATCATAGCTTCTACGCCAAATTTTTACTTGTTCTTCTCCGTACTTTGCTGCAGTTTCCGCCTTATTTAATCCTTGAAGAGATCCGTAATGTCTCTCATTTAATTCCCAGGCTCTTTCAACGGGTATCCACATCAAATTTAATTCATCAAGCGTTAACCATAATGTTCGAATAGCCCTTTTCAATACTGATGTAAATGCCATATCGAAAACAAAACCTTCGCTCTTTAAAATTTCACCAGCGCTCTTTGCCTCTTCAATTCCTTTCCCGGATAAATCAACATCCGTCCATCCTGTAAACCTGTTTTCTTTATTCCATTCGCTTTCACCATGTCTAACCAAAACAATTTTATGTTTCATTCAATAACTCCCAAGTTTTAATTTTTATAATTAGTGTCCAATAATTTCTATTACAAAAATAGACAATGATGTCAGCTTTATCAAAACAGTTTCCCATTGATTGAAAAGATTTTTTTGATGATGAAATAGTCAAATCATTTGAAATCTTATTAAATGAAGATTTATATTTAATACATGCTTTTTAATCTTTGATATATAATAAAGAGGAAATTATGAAAAAGTTATTGGGTTTACTTCTCCTTTTCTCTGTGCTTACACCTTTTATTCTTGCGCAAACCAGTATGGAAAAGGATGTTGATATAGCTTATCAATATTCAAAGAAGGGGATTTATTGGGCACTTTCAAATATTCCCGATTCCAAATCGAAAATATCTAACGATCTTGTTGCAGAGAATAAGCTTTATGCAAAAGTAAAATTGAATAAGCTTGTTGATGGAATAAAAATCGAATCAACAGGTTATTTTAATTCAAATGAAGTTTCAATTAAAGTTTATAAGTCAAACGATAGCTTGGTTGAGGAAGGTTATCTTGAGAAGAATAAAAAGGCAGTCATTCCTACTCATAAAAAGAAATGACCACCGGTAAATTATGATATTGAAATATTTGATTCGGCAACTTCGGCAAAGTTTGATACAATAATAGAAACCTTTTGTTCGGTGCCGATTAAATCTTTTAGGGTTAGTTTACTTAGAACACCGTCTAATAAGGATTGAATTGTTCGCCACAAAGATCGTATCGAACAGTCAATAGTATGAGTGCATATTATTTCATTGCCCGAATGAATATCGCAAAAACCGGATTCAAATAATTTGCCTCCTAATACAGAAAGAACTTCGCCGATGATTATTTCATTGGCGGGACGTGCAAGTTTGTAACCGCCTGTTTGTCCACGTGTGCTTTCAATAAATCCGCCAAGCCGTAAAGCTCTTAAAAGCTTTCCGGCGTTAGCGATTGAAAGTCCTTCCATTTGACTAATTTCAGGAATTGTCAATCCATTTTGCGAAGTTGACATTCCGAGTCTTAACAAACATCTTAATCCAAACTCTTCTTGCGAACTAAATTTCATTTTTTTATACTCATCAAATCAAAAATAATTAAAATTACTCTTTGAATAGCGGAATCTTTGATCCGCATTGTTTTGCATATATTACTTTTGCAAAATTCTCTGCGCTTATCGAAGGACCTTCTGCTGAACAGAATTCATTAAAAACATCTTTCAATTCATTTGCAATATATTCTGCGCTATTTCCTTCAATTGCATTCCTTGGCATAAAATAAATTAAAGTCCCATTCTTAAATAATGCAACGCTCGGTGAAGAAGGAGGATAATTTCCGATTAACTGTCGGATTCTATCAACTGCTGTCCTCTCCTGACCTGCGAACCCCGTGAAAAGTTTATTCGGTATTTTATCGTTCTGAAGTGCAAGCGAGACACCGGGACGCGCGCTACCTGCCGCACATCCGCATACAGAATTAATCATTACTAAAACTGTCTCATCACTTTTTGCGTTAATTGCTTTGTCAACTTCTTCCGGTGTAAGAAGTTCTTCAAATCCTACGGCAACCAATTCATCTCTCATTGGTTGAACAGCGTCCTGGTCATACATTGGTGGGCGCGATACTATATTGAACATATTTTAGCTCCTATCATTTATTATTAATTATCAATTGCTTGCACATAAACTTGACCTTCACCTATCCTTAATCTTGATCGTTTCCTCAGTACATTCCTAATTCTACCTTTGCATACTCAGACATCATGTCTCTGTCCCATGGCGGATTCCAAACTAATTCAATATCCACCGATTTTACCTCAGGCATTGTGCGTACTTTTTCAGCTACTTCCGGAGGCAATGAACCTGCAACCGGACAAGCAGGGGAAGTTAATGTCATGCTTATTTTGACGTTAGCTTCGTTGTCGATTCGTATTTCGTATATCAAGCCAAGCTCAAAAATATCGACAGGGATTTCAGGGTCGTAGCATGTTTTTAATACTTGAATTATTTTTTCTTCTAATTCTTGTTTATTTATTTCGCTCATAATTATTCCGTTGACACAGATTTTTCTTCTTGCTTAAAAGCTGCTATCATTGTATGCCATGCAAGGCTTGCGCATTTTACACGCGATGGAAATTCTTTCACTCCGGCGAATACGGCTAACTTACCGAGTTCTTCTATATTCTCTTCATCGGTAATTTTACCTGTAATTACCGCTTGGAATTTTTCAAAAAGTCTTTCTGCTTCTTCTACAGGAAGTCCCTTTACTATTGAACTCATTAATGATGCTGACGCTTTCGATATAGCGCAGCCGGAACCTTGAAAGGAAATATCTTTTATTCTTCCGCCTTCTAACTCAACATAGATATTTAGCCTATCACCGCATAAAGGATTATAACCTTCTGCAAAATGATTTGCATTTTCAATCTTCTTAAAGTTGCGCGGATTTTTGTTGTGATCTAAAATTACCTGCTGGTAAAGTTCTTTAAGCTCAGCATCCATTAATTAAAAACCTCGATTAATTTTTTGATTCCTTTAACAAGAACATCAACTTCTTCTTTCGTGTTATACATTGCGAAGGAAGCGCGGGACGTTGCCGGGATATTGAATCTATCCATAACCGGCTGTGTGCAGTGATGTCCTGTTCGTATTGCA
This sequence comes from Bacteroidota bacterium, assembly GCA_021831685.1. Taxonomy (GTDB): domain Bacteria; phylum Bacteroidota; class Ignavibacteria; order Ignavibacteriales; family Ignavibacteriaceae; genus FEN-1297. The sequence continues at coordinate 123,745 of JAKBMG010000175.1, forward strand.
ATACCTTCAAAGTCTAAAAATGTTCCGGCATCATGCGGATGAATGTTATCAAATATAAATGAAATTACACTGCTCTTATGTTTTGCCTGTCCGATTATTTTTAACTCCGGTATTTGCAATAAACTCTCTGTTGCATAATCTAAAATTTCATTTTCGTGCACTGAAATTTGCTCCAATCCAATTTGCGAAACATAATCTATCGCTGTGCCTAACCCGATTGTATCAGCAATATTTGATGTGCCTGCTTCAAACTTGTAGGGAAGTTCGTTATAAGTTGTTTTTTCAAATGTAACCTTAGAAATCATATCGCCGCCGCCCAAGAAGGGAGGAAGTGATTCTAAAAGCTTTTCCTTTCCGTACAAAACACCAATTCCGGTTGGACCATATATTTTATGTCCGGAGAAGGCAAGGAAATCACAATCAAGTATTTGTACGTCAATTTTTATGTGCTGAATTGCCTGAGCAGCATCAAGCAGCACCGGAATATTGTGCCGATGAGCTTCCTCAATTATTCTTTCTACAGGGTTTATTGTTCCCAGAGAGTTAGAAACATAAACGATTGATATCAACTTCGTTTTTTCGTTTATAAGTTTGATAAATTCATCGAAAATTATCTCACCGTTATCATCAATCGGGATAATCCTTAATTTGATTTTCTTTTGGTCTTGAATAAGCTGCCACGGAACGATATTAGAATGATGTTCCATTGCAGAGATAATTATTTCATCTCCGTCCTTCAAAATTGCTTTGTTGAAGACATTTGCTACGAGGTTAATCGACTCAGTCGTCCCGCGTGTAAAGATTATTTCTTTCTCACTTGAAGCGTTAATGAAATCTTTTACTTTAGTACGCGCATCTTCAAATTCTTTTGTTGCAAGCTCACTTAAATAATGAACGCCTCGATGAATATTAGCATTCTGGCTTGTGTAGTATTTTACAATAGTGTCAATTACGGCTTGCGGCTTTTGTGTTGTTGCGGCGTTGTCGAGATAGCATAAAGGCTTACCGTGAATAATTTCCTTAAGTATAGGAAAGTCTGCACGGATTTTATTTACATCAAAGCCGGTTGATTTTCTCTTATTATTGTTTATAATTTCAGTTGCCATTTCAACATCTTAGCTTTCTTTGTTAAATCTATTATCAAGAATATCTTCAAGATATTTTTTTATTGAATCTACTTTAATTGATTTTACTACATCGCTGGCAAACGCATGAATCAAAATTGTGCGAGCTGTTTCTTCGCCGATGCCTCTAGATTTTAAATAAAACATCGATTCATCATCTAGTTGACCTATAGTCGCGCCGTGCGAGCATTTAACATCATCCGCAAATATTTCAAGCTGGGGTTTTGTATTTACCAATGCTTCATTCGATAAAATTATATTATTGTTTTCCTGGAATGCATTTGTCTTTTGGGCGTTAGGTCTCACCATGACTTTTCCGTTAAATACTCCTCGGGATTTTCCGTCAAGAATTCCTTTAAAGTGCTCATGACTGTTGCAGTACGGTTTTGCATGATCAATCATTGTGTGTGTATCGTGCAATTGCGTGCCGTCTGTTAAATAAAGACCGTTCAATGTGCATTCGCCGCCTTCTCCGTTGAACCGCGATGAAATATCTTCTCTTGAAATTTCAGCTCCGAATGAAATTGAGGCTGATTCATAATTGCTGTTTCTTTCCTGGTCGATTTCTGTTCTCGAAATATGAAATGAGCTTCTGCTTTCTTCCTGTATCTTTATATGATTAATCGTTGCATTATCACCGACTACAATTTCCGTAACTGCGTTTGTGAAATAAACATTATCCTCAAGAGAAACATAGTGCTCGATAATAGTCGCTTTAGAATTTGTACCTGCAATAAATAAATTCCTAGGTTGAATTAAAGGCTGATTATTGCTTGAGGTCGAGATAAACAAAACTAAAATCGGATCTTCGATATATCTATTGTCAGGTATGTAAATAAATGCTCCGTCTTTTGTGTACGCCGTGTTTAGCGCAGAGAATACATTGTCTTGGAAACCTGCATATTTGTTATAATGTTTCTGGAATAATTCGTGATTTGCATTAAATGCTACGGAAAGATTTTCTATTTTAATTATTTTATCTAAGCCGTTAGACAGCGATAATCTGTCAGAGTAAATGCCGTCGACAAAAACTATTTGATTCTTAAATGAATTCTTGAATTGGAAATGTGCTATTTCCTTAGCGGTAATTTCATGCTTTTCAACTACAGGGTTAAAATTATATCTTAATAAAGGTGAAATATTTGTGAATCGCCATTCTTCATCTTTAGTAGTAGGAAGTTTAATACGGGAAAAACTTTCCAGCGCTTCATTCCTAATTGAATTCACAAGAACCGGGCTGCTTCCGTTTAAGCTCTTTACAAACTCTCCGAACCTGCTAATAATCAATTCCTTAAAATCTGTCACTTCAGTCATTCTAAATATTTCTCCGAATTATTTAACCTGGTTCAAGTATAATCCAAAATTTCTTGGGCTTACATTTAATCTTGAATCTACTCTTAAACTTAAACTCATAATAATACTTTATCTTCCTTTACCCAGTCGTAACCTTTCTCTTCAAGCTCAAGCGCAAGTTCCTTACCACCGGACATGACTATCTTACCTTTATATAGTACATGAACGAAATCGGGAATTATATAGTCCAAAAGGCGTTGGTAATGAGTAACCACAATTGTGGCATTATCCTTAGTTTTTAATTTATTCACTCCGTTTGCAACAATTCGAAGCGCATCAATATCAAGCCCGGAATCTGTTTCATCAAGAATTGCAAGCTTTGGCTCAAGTACTGCCATCTGAAAAATCTCGTTTCTTTTCTTCTCTCCACCTGAAAATCCTTCATTAACTGCGCGGCTTAAGAGCGACTGTTCCAACTCAACAAGCTTCATTTTACTCTTTATCATAGATAGGAATTCCATCGTATCGATTGCTTCCAGTCCCCGGTATTTTCTTATTTCGTTTAAGGCAGTCTTTAATAGATTCGTATTGCTTACACCGGGAAGTTCTATCGGATATTGGAATGCAAGAAACACTCCTTCCCGTGCGCGAACTTCGGGAGAAAGTTCCAAAAGATTTTTCCCTTCGAATAGTGCTTCTCCTTTTGTTACTTCATATTCTTGTTTCCCGGCGAGAGTTTGTGCAAGCGTACTTTTACCAGAACCGTTCGGTCCCATTATGGCATGAACTTCTCCGGCATTTACAGTTAAATTTATTCCTTTTAATATTTCTTTTCCTTCAACATTTACGTGAAGATTTTTTATTTCTAACATTCTTAATTCCTAATTATTAATTCGTAATTACTTATTATCCAACACTGCCTTCGAGGCTAATGCTTAATAATTTTTGTGCTTCTACTGCGAACTCCATTGGAAGTTCCTTAAAGACTTCTTTGCAATATCCGTTGACTATTAGCCCGATAGCATCTTCAGTAGAGATGCCTCTTTGATTAAGATAAAAAATTTGATCTTCACCTATCTTTGATGTTGTTGCTTCATGCTCAACTTGTGCCGATGGATTATTTATTTCAAGATAGGGGAATGTATGTGCTCCGCATTTATCGCCGAGCAAAAGGGAATCGCACTGTGAAAAATTCCTTGCATTTTCGGCGCGGCGAGCGACCTTAACTTGCCCCCGATAGCTGTTATTGCTTCTGCCGGCAGATATACCTTTTGAAATTATTGTGCTTCTTGTATTTCTTCCAAGGTGAATCATCTTAGTGCCGGTGTCTGCCTGCTGAAGATTATTTGTTACTGCTACCGAATAAAATTCTCCGATTGAATTATCGCCTTGCAAAATACAGCTTGGATATTTCCATGTAATGGCTGAACCTGTTTCAACCTGCGTCCATGAAATTTTTGAGTTAACGCCGCGGCATGCGCCTCGCTTCGTAACGAAATTATATATGCCGCCTTTGCCGTCCTTATCGCCGGCATACCAATTCTGAACTGTAGAATATTTAATTTGTGCATTATCAAGGGCTATTAATTCTACAACTGCTGCATGAAGTTGGTTTTCGTCTCTTTGAGGTGCTGTGCATCCTTCAAGGTAGCTAACGTATGCACCTTCATCGGCAATGATTAAGGTTCTCTCGAACTGTCCCGTGTTTGCAGCGTTCATCCTGAAGTAAGTTGAAAGCTCCATCGGACAGCGAACACCTTTTGGGATATAGACAAAAGAGCCGTCGCTGAATACTGCCGAGTTAAGGCTTGCAAAAAAATTATCTGTGTAAGGAACAACACTTCCAAGATATTGTTTAACAAGTTCAGGGTGATTTTTTACCGCTTCTGAAAATGAGCAGAAGATTATTCCAAGTTCCGACAGTTTTTCTCTAAAGGTAGTTGCAACCGAGACACTATCAAATACAGCATCTACAGCCACACCGGAAAGTCTCTTTTGTTCCTCAAGAGAGATGCCGAGCTTTTCAAAAGTTTTTCTTAGTTCCGGGTCAAGTTCATCAAGGCTGTTAAGCTGCGGCTTTTTCTTTGGGGCAGAGTAATAGGAAATTGCCTGGTAATTTATTTTGGGATATTTAACATTTGCCCAATGCGGTTCGGTTAAAGTCAACCAATGACGGTAAGCTTTCAAACGCCACTCAAGCATAAACTCCGGCTCGCCTTTAATTGCGGATATTTTTTTTATGGTATCTTCATTCAATCCGGCGGGAAGGCTTTCAGCCTCAATGTCGGATATAAATCCATACTTATATTCTTTATTAGTAAGCTCTTCAATTGTCGAAACTTCAGTAGAACTCATCGGTTCTCCTTACGGAAAAATTACTCTTTAATTGTTCATCTAACACTCAAACTTGCTCTTTAACTTGAATTTGTCATGAACGAGTTCAAGTATATTCCAAATTTACATACAAACTTATCTAATCTGTACTAATTAGTCAAGATTGAATTTTCAATATTTATAGAATGATTCTATTAGTGATCTCAGATCACACGGGATAGTTTTTTGTCTATTCTTAGGGTAGTTACATTAGTTGAGCAAACTATTGCAAATTCCCCAATCTAATTTCCAAGGGTTACGTTATAGCAGTTAATTATCTTATGGTAAATACACATATCTGTCATATTCCTATAGGCGGATGAGTTTGTGCCAATTTTGGCAGACTTTTTTCTTAAATAATCAGATAAGAATTAGAGGGGTGTTTTAGGCTTGTCATAAGCTTGGCAGAGCGGAGGTAGATTGAAGAAAAATAGGAAAAAAAAGATTTTGGGTATGACAAAAATGGCAGACTGGGGAAAGAGTGACAAGTAACGAGTGACAAGTAACGAGTGACGAGTGGATAATTGTACCAAGGTTAATATTAGAGACAGCGCTATTTTAGGGATTTCTCCTTCGCAGGCTCAGTCAATGACACTAATATTATGAGGATTTCTCCTTCTAGTCGAAATGACATCTGCTTTCTTCTGTCATATCGAAGGAGTTCCACGACTGAGATATCCCATGATTAATTCGTGAATCTAAGCTATTCATGGGATTTCTCCTTCGCAGGCTCAGTCGAAATGACACTAATATTATGAGGATTTCTCCCCGGAGTGTAACCCGATTGCGGGATTCGAAATAGCATTTGGGGGTGGTGAAACTGTCTCATCGATAGACAGGAAGGTTTGACAAATAAAATTTAAACTATGTGTCGCTCCTCTGGAGCTTTAATCCTTTTTCTTTCGTTGATTTGCTACTAATGTGTCGCCGCTCTGCGGCTGTGAGACAGTAAGGCGCAATGGAAGATTAGATGATTGGAAATCTGCTAGAAATGTTTCACTGCTTTGTAGTTTGCTAAAATTATATAAAAGAGATTCATGATTTTAAGGGAAAAGCACCAGCGGTGCGGCATATTCGTAGAAAAATAACAAACAAAAAAATAAAAGAGCCACAGAGTGGCGACACAAAAATTAAATGGGAAAGAAAATTACTCATCGTGGATATGAGTGTCTGGGCTGTAAAGGGGATTTCTTCCGGAGTGTAACCCGATTGCGGGAGTCGAAATGACATTCGACTGTCATATCGAAGGAGTCATCGAGTGCCTGCCCCGTTTGCGGGGAGATATCCCACGATTAATTCGTGAACCTAAGCTATACATGGGATTTCTCCTTCGCAGGCTCAGTCGAAATGACACTAATATTATGAGGATTTCTTCCGGAGTTTATCCCGATTGCGGGAGTCGAAATGGCATCAGCTTCCTTCTGTCATATCGAAGGAGTTCCACGACTGAGATATCCCACGATTAATTCGTGAACCTAAGCTATTCTTGGGGTTTCTCCTTCGCAGGCTCAGTCGAAATGACACTAATATTATAAGTGTTAATATTTATAATGATATTTTGAGTAATGTGAATTAGGTAATACTTATTCTGTCAGATTGTTTTTATCCGATTATTCTTTTAATTTTATTATCATTTTTAAATAAGGTTATAGATAATTGGAAGAAAATATAAGACCAGAAAACGACGTTCCAGGCGAAAGCAAAGTTAATCAAAATCCGGACCCACAGCCGGAAGATAAATCCACTAATAAGGGTAGTTACAAAAAGCCTTATTATAACAATTATAATAGGAGACGTAAATATTATAACAACCGTCAGGTTCAATATCAGGGATCTCAACAGGATAAAATTTCTTTTAAAAAGGTTTCTGTAGTAGTCCCTCTTTTAAATGAGGAAGAGTCAATCACTCCTTTAACAAATGAAATTAGAAAAGTATTAAAGATGATTGACATTCAATTTGAGGTGATCTTCGTTGATGACGGCAGCACGGATAAATCCCTCAAGGTTATAAAAGATATTTGCAGGCAGGATAAAAGATTTAAATACGTAAGCTTTAGAAAAAATTATGGTAAATCCGCTGCATTGCAAGTCGGCTTTAACCAGGTTACCGGCGATGCAGTAATTACCATGGATGCCGATCTTCAGGATGATCCTAATGAAATTCCCAATCTCTTAAAAAAATTAGACGAAGGGTTTGACTTAGTTTCCGGCTGGAAGAAAAAACGTCATGACCCGTTTATAAAAAAAATCTCTTCACGATTCTTTAATTTTGTTACGCGTTTAATGACCGGGATCAAAATTCACGACTTCAATTGCGGCTTAAAAGCATATCGCAAAGAAGTGGTCGAAGTAATAAAAGTTTACGGAGAGCTGCATCGTTATATGCCTGTATTGGCAGATTGGGAAGGTTTTTCGGTTGCTGAAGTTGTTGTAAAACATCATCCTAGGCGATATGGAAAAACAAAATTTGGCATCTCAAGGTTCTTCAAAGGTTTTGTTGATTTAATCACGGTGGTTTTTTCTACTCGTTACATAAAACGCCCGATGCACTTCTTCGGATTCTTCGGAGCTTTATCCTTTATAACCGGTTTAATTGTGAACGGATTTCTTACTTATGATTGGATTATGGGGCATGCCTTAAGCAACCGCCCGATGTTGTTCCTGGGAATGCTGCTGATAATTGTAGGCGTCCAGCTTTTTTCTGTCGGATTGCTTGGAGAAATGCTCGTTCATAATTCAAGAGACGAAAAGGAATATATAATTAAGGATAAAGGTTGAGATTTTGCGTTTGGCAAGATTCTACCTGAAAACAATAATCGATATTTAATTCCATTTAATGAAGATTACAATCCTTTCTACTGCTTATCCGTTGCGCGGCGGAATTGCCCACTTTATAGGGCTGCTTTACAAGGAACTCAATAAAAATCATGAAGTGAAGGTCATAACATTCAAGCGCCAATATCCTTCAATTTTATTTCCCGGTAAGTCGCAGTTGGAAGCTGGAGATAATGTTGAAATAATTCCAACAGAAATTTTGATAGATTCTATTAACCCATTTAATTGGGTTAATGCTGGATTGAAAATAAAAAATGATGCTCCGGATGTCTTAATCTATAAGTATTGGATGCCTTTTTTTGCACTGTGCTTTGGAACCATTACAAGAATTGCAAAACGAAATAAGAAAACAAGAACGGTAGTAATTTGTGATAATGTAATTCCGCATGAAAGAAAACCGGGTGATATTTCCTTAACAAAATATTTTTTTACTTCTGTTGATTATTTTATCCTTCTTTCGGAAAAAGTTGAAAAAGATTTGTTAAAACTTATTCCGGCGGCTAAATGTAAGGTGTTGCCGCATCCGGTTTATTCAAACTTTGGACTGCCGCTAAAAAAGGATGAAGCAAGGTCTTTCCTCAAAATTAAAGCAGAAAAAGTAATTTTATTTTTTGGATTCATTCGTGATTATAAAGGGTTAGATATTCTTTTGGAAGCAATATCTTTGCTAAAAGATAAG
>JAKBMG010000112.1:0-2120 GCA_021831685.1 Bacteroidota bacterium
AACTAATTCTTCACGTTCTTCGTTGGTCAAAGTAACCTTATACTTTTTCATTTCAACTCCATCAATGTTTTTATTTGACGAAGTCAATATATCAAATATTATACGACATTACAAACATGACGCAACACTAGCAGATTCCTAAATTGGTTTTCTAATTCTGCTTTGATTGGCGGGATCTTTTTTCAAGCAAGTCAGCAATGCAACGTGATATTGCGCGCTTATCTGTAGATAATTCTCGCCTTCGCTGGCTAGCTTCCCCAAGAAGCCAACCTACAAGTAAAGTGAGAAGTGAAAGTATTACTGTTAATTCATACATATCAATTTTAGTTTTTATTGTTGCATATAACCATTAACGAGAGAACCAAAACTCATATTTAGCATAACTACGTTGTGCGGGATGAGAATATACTTCCAGGGTTTGTTGCCGTGCTGGGAGTTGTATTCTGAGGCGTATTTGCAATATTCTTTAGCTGCTGTGGCTTTTTCTTGAACTTCGGTATCGTCTATGTCGCTTTCTTTTTTTATTTCTATAAGGTAAATGGTTTCGTCTGTTTCGGCTACGAAATCAGGGCGGTATTGTTTTGAGTTATGGCGCCAATATATTTTGAATTGATTCGGCGCCGGGCGTAACCACTTTTTAACTTCTGAATCTTGCTCGAGTATTATCGAGAAATCTTTTTCTGCTTTGGAATCGAATTTATAGAGTGTGTGAAATGCTTTCTTGAATCCGGTGAATATTTTTGTAGGAATTGCGGATGTAGGTGTAATTGTTTCTTTGAAATCACGGATTGAATCTTGTGTGAATTTGGTGTAGTTGAGGTCTTCAATTTTTGTGAATGCTTTTACATCTATAACCGGTTTTTCAAATTCCGGAGCTTCCAGGTAAAAATGTTCCATCAGTTGTTTGAAGATGAAACTTGCTATTTCTCGTTTGTTGTACTGGACAACATTTATTAGTCCATCTTCATTAAGATAGGTTTTGAATTTTTCTATTGCCTGGGCTGCAAGCTTGAATAGAAGATCTGTTTGGGTATCGTAATCTATCTCGGAATAATTTATCAGTTCGTTTACAATAAGGTTTGCCGGCGTATCGAGGATTATTTTACCACCGCCTTTTAGGGTTTCGGTATCATTTTCTTGTTCACGCAATTTTTTGATCAATATTTCTTCAGATACAGGCTGGTAGTTTAAAGCGATTGTGTCAAGGTTAAAGTCTTTGAAACCGGATTTAGTTTCGCTGCTTGGCTGAATAGTGATTCTTGGAATCTCAATTATATTATCCGTGAATTCTTGAACTACAGTTTCATAACGCTGTTCCGCTTCTTTGATAAGATCGGCTGCAAACATATTCTGCTGCGGATCGGAATAGATTTTTTCTTTTACCATGTTCAAAGCAATCTTTTGTATGTCTTCTCTTTTTAGATCACTTACATTCTTAACATTTTTTTCTTTGTTGAGTTCTGGAAGTACTTCGTTAATAAAGCGAGTAACCTCCAGCGTATTTGCAGCTTTCTGTTTTTGTTCAGGCTCCGTAATTGTTTCGAGCTGCTTTTTCTGTTCATCATATTTCTGCTGAGTTGTGGAGACTGAAACAATAACTTCTTTCGGTTGACTTAATTCTTGTTCATCTATTACAATTATATTCTGCTGTTTGATAATTGAATCCGGTTTGTTAGCTTCATCGATTATTTCTTGAAATTTGTCGTGTGCAACGATTGTAAGCTTATCAACTTTATCAACGCCGGTTCTATTGCCATAAGGTAATCTTAGACCTCTTCCGATTGTCTGTTCCCGGAGAGTCATTGAAGCTGCTGTTCTTAAAGGAATGATTGTATAAAGATTTGTTACGTCCCAGCCTTCTTTAAGCATGTTAACATGAATTACGATTTCAATTTTGTTGTCATAGCTTTCGAGCGAAAGAAGCTTAGCGACGTTCTCGTCTTTTTCTTCCCCGGATTGATTAGAATGGATTTCCATTACTTTATCAACATAGTTACCATTAAAGAAAGATTGAGAAATAATTAAAGCTTTTAACCGGCTTGCATGTTCGGTATCTTTCGCAACTACGAGTACGAAAGGTTTTACAAGCCTAACTTTAGCATCCAATGAATACTTGTACA